>JAKFUJ010000077.1 GCA_021732805.1 Betaproteobacteria bacterium
CCTGACGCGAGAACAGCACCGGTTTGACGAAACGCGTGCGCCCGTGCAGCAGCACGCGGTCGAACACCGGATTTTTCTGATGACTGTAAACGGAAATGCCCTGCCATTCGGTGATGATGCGCGAACCGCCCATGTCGAGGCCGACGAAGTGCGGCGCCAGCCAGATCACCGGTTTGCCCTGTACTGCCTGCCAGTGCTCAAGACCTTCGACACGCACCATGCGCATCACCCGTTCGCGGCTGCCCCACCACAAAATGCCGTGTTCGAGCAGCGCCCGCGCGAAAGCCGCGACATGGCGGCGCGCCATGGTCTTGCGTTCGGCTTCGCTTTTGTCCGGAAAACACAGGCGCAGATTGGTCAGCACCACCCGTCGCCGCTCTCCGGCCAGCAGATACAGCAGATAACCGGTGCCGCGACCAATCGCCGCCAGCACCGGCAACGGCAGCCAGTGCAGCAGCCAGATCAGTGCAAGGCCGAAGCGAGTCATGGGTGATGACAGTGATGAATGATGAGTGATGACAAGGGCACACTTGAAGCGAAGCAGTGATGAGCGAAGGGCGGCACATCAGCGATTGGGGGATTACTCATCATTAATCACTCCGCACTCATCGCAGGTTGTTTCGCGCCGGCAGGCGCTTTATAGCGGTTATAGCCCCACAGATATTGCTCTGGACAGGTGCGCACGATGTTCTCGACGGTACGATTCATCGCCGGCGGATCCAGCGGAGCATCTACTTTGCTCAGATGTAAACGATAACCACGGCCCTGCGCCAGACGCTCCGCAAACGCCATGATCACCGCAGCGCCACTGGTCTGCTGCAACCGCGTGACCAAGGTCATGGTGTACGCCGGTCGTCCGAAAAAATCCACCCATTCACCTTCACCGACGCCCGGCGCCTGATCCGGCAGGATGCCGATCGCCTCGCCGCGCTGCAGCGCCTTGTAGAGCATGCGCACACCCTTGAGACTGGCAGGCGCCAGGCGCATCTGCCCGCGTTTACGCCCGGCCAGCATGATGGCTTCGAGCACCGCGCGTTTCGGCGGCCTGTACAGCACGGTCAGCGGCAGGCGCTGCGCACCATAGAGCGCGGATATTTCAAAGCAGCCGAGATGCGGCGTCAGGAATATGACGCCTTTACCCGCATGCTGCGCCGCCTCGACCACAGCCCAGTCATCACACACCACCAGCTTGTCGATTTCCTCATTCTGTCCGAACCAGACCTTGCACAGCTCCGAGACGCTTTTGCCGGTTTCCGCGACCGATGCATGCAACAACTCGCGGCATGACGCAGCATCGGTGCAGATGCCGCTGCTCTGCAGGTTCTCTCGGCAACGCCGGCGGTACGTCGGCGACAGGCCATAGACCAGCCACCCCAGGCCCGATCCGAAAAAATGCAGTCGCGCCAAAGGCATACGCGCGCACCACTGCAGGAAGTTAATCAGCATCGGGAGTGACAGGAAAATCCGTTAATAAATCGGGGCTTATATGCTATTCTAGCGGCCTTTTTGCGGCAGCCCCTTGCTAACTTTCAACATTAACTTCAACGCATTGCGTTCATTCAGCCCATGAGCAACTTCCTGTTTACTTCTGAATCCGTTTCCGAAGGCCATCCCGACAAGATTGCCGACGCCATTTCCGATGCCGTGCTTGATGCGATCCTCGAACAGGACAAAAACGGTCGTGTCGCCGCCGAAACGCTGACCCATACCGGTCTCGTCGTGCTCGCCGGCCAGGTCACCACCAGCGCCCGCGTCGATTACGCGAAGGTCGCGCGCAACACCATCAAACACATCGGCTACAACGACTCCGACATCGGCTTTGACTACAAGAGCTGCGCCGTGATGGTGTGTTACGACCAGCAATCGCCGGATATCGCGCAGGGCGTGGACGAAGGCAAGGGTCTTGATCTCGATCAGGGCGCGGGCGACCAGGGCCTGATGTTCGGTTTTGCCTGTGACGAAACGCCGCAACTGATGCCGATGCCGATCTATTACGCGCATCGCCTGATGGAGCGCCATGCCGAACTGCGCCGTGACGGCCGCCTGCCGTGGGCGCGACCCGATGCCAAGTCGCAGGTGTCCGTGCGCTACGTTGACGGCAAACCGCATCACATCGACACCGTGGTGATCTCGACCCAGCATCGTGAAGACATCTCGCACGAACCGCTGACTGAATCGGTAATCGAGGAAATCGTCAAGCCGGTGCTGCCGAAGAACATGATCACCAAGGACACCAAGTATCTGATCAACCCCACCGGTCGTTTTGTCATCGGCGGCCCGCAGGGCGATACCGGCCTCACCGGTCGCAAGATCATCGTCGACACCTACGGCGGTTACTCGCGCCATGGCGGTGGCGCGTTTTCGGGCAAGGATCCGTCCAAGGTGGATCGTTCGGCCGCCTACGCCGCGCGCCATGTGGCGAAAAACATCGTTGCCGCCGGACTTGCGACCAAATGCGAAATCCAGGTTGCTTATGCCATCGGTGTTGCACGCCCGGTCAGCGTGCTGGTCGATACTTTTGGCACGGGCAAAATTTCAGACGAGAAAATTGCCGCGCTGGTGGAAAAACATTTCGACCTGCGCCCGAAAGGCATCATCCAGTCTCTCGATCTGCTGCGCCCGATCTACACCAAGACCGCGGCCCACGGCCATTTCGGGCGCGACGAGCCGGAATTCACCTGGGAACATACCAACAAGGCGGCGGCGCTGAAAGCGGATGCGGGTATCAAGTAAACCTGCTTTGCCCCCATAAAAACGCCGGCACTGCCGGCGTTTTTATTGGGCGCTGCAGCCGGCATGGTTATTGGCAAAATATCGCAAAATGCTATATCCTGCTGCCATGCGCCTGATCAGCAACAAGGCACTGCGCGAATTCGCGAAAACACACCC
>JAKFUJ010000456.1 GCA_021732805.1 Betaproteobacteria bacterium
GGGAAGCCGGGCACATGGCCCACGTAAAGGTTGGTATCGGTGCAGCGCTCGATTACGGCGGTGTAAGCGTGCATGGTTGTTATCCTCAAGGCAAGCGATGGCCATTCTAGCAGCTAAAAACATGAATTCACCGCATCAATCGGGCATTCAGCCGTGGGCGCCTGTGAGGCTGGTTTCTTGCGTGGATGTGCCCGGATTCTTAATCACCGCATGCGGCGCAATGCCCTTCGGTTATTGCGCCCTACGTGGACTACGTGGACTCTCGTTTTGCCCATTTCCAGCCTCCTCGCGGAAAATTGCAGCGCTTACAACTTGAAAGCGTGGTGTGGTTTTATATCCGCACGATGTGTCTGTGAAGAACCGGATTTATTTTTTCGGCATGTACAAATCGGTAATCGATCCTTCGGCCATCTCCGCGGCAAAGAACAAAGTTTCCGACAAGGTCGGATGCGGATGGATGGTCAGGCAGAGATCGGTGGCGTCGGCGCCCATTTCCAGTGCGAGCACGGCTTCGGCGATCAGTTCGCCGGCATTGACGCCGACCATGGCTGCACCGAGTACGCGGCGCGATTGTTTGTCGAGCAGCAGTTTGGTCATGCCTTCATCGCGGCCAGTGGCCAGAGCGCGGCCGCTGGCGGCCCACGGGAACACCGCTTTTTCGTAGTCGATGCCGTCTGCCTTGGCCTGGGTTTCAGTCAGACCCATCCACGCGATTTCAGGGTCGGTGTAGGCGACGGAAGGAATGGTGCGCGCATCAAAGAAGGCCTTGTGGCCGGCGATGACTTCGGCGGCGATCTTGGCTTCGTGCGTGGCCTTGTGCGCCAGCATCGGTTCGCCGCAGATGTCGCCGATGGCGTAGATATGCGGGACATTCGTGCGCTGCTGTTTGTCGGCGGGAATATAGCCGCGCTCATTGACAGTGACGCCGGCGGCTTCGGCCTTGATGTCGCGGCCGTTGGGGCGGCGGCCGACGGCCATCAGTGCGGCGTCGAAGGTGTCGGTGGTGGTTGGGCCGTCCGTGGCTTCGAAAGTGACCTTGAGTCCGGCTTTCTGCGCCTCGATTTTCGCAACCTTGGTTTTGAGCAGGATTTTTTCGTAACGTTTTTCGATGCGCTTGGTCAGCGGACGCACCACATCCTTGTCGGCGCCGGGGATCAAACCGTCCATCAACTCCACGACGGTAATCTTGCTGCCCAGTGCGTCATACACCGTGGCCATTTCGAGGCCAATGATGCCGCCGCCGATGACCAGCAGACGTTTCGGTACTTCAGCCAGTTTCAGTGCGCCGGTGGAATCAATAATGCGCGGATCGTCGTAGGGAAAACCGGGGATGCGCGCCACCGATGAACCTGCAGCGATGATGCAGTTTTCAAAGGCGACGGTTTTGACACCGTCCGCAGTTTCGACATTGATGGTGTTCGCCGAGGCAAATTCGCCGCGACCGGTGACGACCTGCACCTTGCGCTGTTTGGCGAGGCCGGTAAGGCCCTTGGTCAGCTTGCCGAGCACGCCGTCTTTCCACGCGCGCAGTTTGTCGATGTCGATGGTCGGTTTGCCGAAAGTGACACCGGCGTGGGCAGCTTCATCGGCTTCGGTGATGACCTTGGCCATGTGCAGCAGCGCTTTCGACGGAATGCAGCCGACGTTCAGGCACACGCCGCCCAGCGTCGGATAACGTTCGATTAGCACCACTTTTTTGCCGAGGTCGGCGGCGCGGAACGCTGCGGTGTAACCGCCGGGGCCGGCGCCGAGTACGACGACTTCGGTGTGGATGTCGGCCTTGATGCCGGAGATGTCGGTTTTGGGCGCAGCCGCAGTTGCTGCCGGCGCGGAAGGGGTCGCAGCCGCGGCGGGTTTGGCGGCAGCCGGCGCAGCGGGTGCCGGCTTGGCCGGTACCGCCGCGGCTGGTGCGTCGGCACCAGATTCTTCCAGCGTCAGAATCAATGTGCCTTTGGAAACTTTGTCGCCGGGTTTCAGGCTCAGCGCTTTCACGACGCCCGCAGCAGGCGCGGGAATATCCATCGTCGCCTTGTCGGATTCCAGCGTGACCAGCGAATCTTCCTTGTTGACCGTATCGCCAGGTTTGACCAGCACTTCGATCACCGGAATGTTTTTGAAGTCTCCAATATCCGGGACTTTGACCTCGACAATTTTGCTCATGGGCCTCTTAAATTATTGTTTAAAAACAATTACTTACGATTGTTCTGCGCTTGGTCCTGCGCGAGGCTGGACTTTACCGCGCGCAGCGATCAGCTGCGTACCTCACCATCACCGAACACCACGTACTTCAGTGAAGTCAGGCCTTCAAGACCCACCGGGCCGCGCGCATGCAGCTTGTCGGTGGAAATGCCGATCTCGGCGCCGAGGCCGTATTCATAACCGTCGGCGAATCGCGTTGACGCATTGACCATCACCGAACTCGAATCGACTTCGCGCAGGAAACGCCGCGCGCGGGGGAGGTTTTCAGTGACGATGGCATCGGTGTGCTGTGAGCCGTAACGCGCGATGTGGTCGATTGCCGCGTCGAGACCGTCAACCACACGGATCGACAGGATCGCATCGAGATATTCGGTGTACCAGTCATCCTCGGTCGCGGCTTTCATGCCGGGCACGATCTTGCGTGCAGCATCATCACCGCGCAATTCGATTTTTTTGTCGGTGTAGATTTTGCACAGCGGCGGCAGGATTTTGTCGGCGATGCCGCGCGCCACCAGCAGCGTTTCCATGGTGTTGCAGGTCCCCAGACGTTGCGTCTTCGCGTTGTCGGCAATGCGCAGCGCCTTGTCGAAATCGGCCTGATCGTCAATGTAGACATGGCACACGCCGTGCAGGTGCTTGATCATCGGGATGCGCGATTCCTGCATCAGCCGCTCGATCA
>JAKFUJ010000397.1 GCA_021732805.1 Betaproteobacteria bacterium
ACACCTACATGCAGGCGGTAAACCGTGCAGCCGATATGGCGGTCAAGGCGCGTTCCGAAGTACGCGAAGCCTACGGCGCCTACCGCACGGCCTACGATCTGGCGAAACACTATCGCGACGAAATCGTGCCGCTCCGGAAACGCATCTCGGAAGAAAACCTGCTGCGCTACAACGGCATGCTGATCAGCGTGTTCGAACTGCTCGCCGACGCGCGCCAGCAGGTCACCAGCGTCAACGCCTACATCACGGCCTTGCGCGATTACTGGCTCAGCGCGGCCAATCTCAATCTGGCATTGAACGGCAAGTCGCCGGGCGCGATGAGCGTCGGTGTCGGCGCCAGCATGTCGATGGCCGCGGACAGCGCTCCTGCTCATTAACCATTCTGGAACCCTCATGAACTCACGTCGAAATTTTCTCCGCGCCGGCGGCGCCCTGCTCGGCGCCACAACGGTCAGCCGCGCCGCACAGGGCGCAGTGCCCGAAGCGCCGATGCAGACCAAACCGCAAATGCAGCAACCGCTGATCCCTCCCAATGGCCGCCCCTATCAACCGGTGGCCACCCTCAACGGCTGGACCCTGCCGTGGCGCATGAACAACGGCTGGAAGGAATTCCATCTCGTTGCCGAACCGGTGCGCCGGCAGATGGCGCCGGGCATGACCGCGCACCTGTGGGGCTACAACGGCCAGTCGCCGGGACCGACCATCGAATGCGTCGAAGGCGACAAGATACGCATCTTCGTCACCAACAAACTGCCCGAGCACACCACCGTCCATTGGCACGGCATCCTGCTGCCCAACGGCATGGACGGTGTCGGCGGGCTGAACCAGCCGCAGATCCCCATCGGCAAAACCTTCGTCTACGAATTCGAGATGAAAAAATCCGGCACCTTCATGTATCACCCGCATGCCGACGAAATGGTGCAGATGGCGATGGGCATGATGGGATTCCTGGTGGTGCATCCGAAGAATCCGAATTTCATGAAGGTCGATCGCGATTTTGTATTCCTGATCAACGCCTACGACATTGCTCCCGGCGCCTACACGCCGAAAATCTCGACCATGCTCGACTTCAATCTGTGGTCGTGGAACAGCCGCGTGTTTCCAGGCATCGATCATTTTGTCGTCAACAAAGGCGACCGGGTGCGCATCCGCTTCGGCAACCTGACCATGACCAATCATCCGATCCACATGCACGGCTACGATTTTGAAGTGACCTGCACCGACGGCGGCTGGGTGCCGAAAAGCGCGCGTTGGCCCGAAGTCACGGTCGATGTGGCGGTCGGCCAGATGCGCGCCTTCGAGTTTGTTGCCGACGCGCCCGGCGACTGGGCCATCCATTGCCACAAGGCGCACCACACCATGAACGCGATGGGCCACGACGTGCCGACGATGATCGGCGTCGACCATCGCGGCGTCGCGCAGAAAATCATCAATCTGGTGCCCGAATACATGGTGATGGGCGAGCGCGGCATGGCCGACATGGGCGAGATGGAAATGCAGATCCCCGACAACACGTTGCCGATGATGACCGGCACCGGGCCGTTCGGCGCGATTGAGATGGGCGGCATGTTCAGTGTGGTCAAGGTGCGCGAAGGTCTGGCCAAAAACGACTACAAGGATCCGGGCTGGTACCAGCATCCGCCGGGAACGGTGGCGTCCGAATGGACCGGCGCTGCACCGGTTGCGCAACGCCCGAAAGCCGCACCGCAGGCTGCTGCCAAACCTGCGGCAGCTGATCGTGAAGTCCGTGTACGCAAGCCTTCCGGCGGTCATGCGGGCCATTAATTTTTATTAATTAAATCAAGGGGTTATTATGAATTACCTGACTGTTGCCATTACCGCACTGCTGATTGCCACTTCACCGTTCGCCTTTGGCCATGGCGATGCCAAACATGCGCCTGCCAAAAAGAAGGCGATTCCCACCGAAGAAAAAGCTTTCGGTCGGGAAGGCGATCCGCAAAAAGCAGTGCGCACCATCCATGTCGACATGAGCGATAAGATGCGGTTTTCACCCGACACGATCACGGTGAAACAGGGTGAAACCGTCAAATTCGTCGTCAAAAACTCGGGAAAAATCATGCATGAGTTCGTGCTCGGCACCATGAACGAGTTGAAAGAACACTCGGCGTTGATGCAGAAATTTCCGGGCATGGAGCACGCCGACCCGTACATGGCGCATGTCGCCCCCGGCAAAACCGAAACCATCGTCTGGCAATTCACCAAAGCCGGGAATTTCCATTTCGGCTGCCTGCTGCCCGGGCATTTCGAAGCCGGCATGGTCGGTAAGCTCGCTGTCAAATAATGATCCGCCTGCACCCGCCAAGGCTGCGCCGGCAATCCGGCCCAATCACCTGAAAGGATTTCAACATGAACCGCACAAACCTGCTTCTTTGCGCAACCATTTTTACCGCGATCGCGGCGCCTGCCGTCGCGCAACCCTCCGATCAGAATCTGCGTGCCGATACGCCAATCCAGTTGGCACAAGCCGCCGCACCGATGACCGACGGTGAAATACGCAAGGTGGATATGGATGCCAAAAAGATCACCATACGCCACGCACCCATACAGGAACTGGGCATGCCGGCGATGACCATGGTGTTCCAGGTCAGCGATCCGGCGATGCTTGACAAGGTAAAGGCCGGCGACAAGGTGCGGTTCAATGCCGCGCGAACCGGCGGCGCGTTCACGGTCATGCAGCTTGAACCCGTCAGGTAATTATCCGCCCCTGCCGCCCCCGGCAGATGATGGCCCCGAACTGACGCGCTCGGTTGCGGATTACCGCAGCCTCGCCGCCAGCTACGACGCCAGTTGCCGGCTTATCGCGGATATCCGGCGGGTCGCGG
>JAKFUJ010000271.1 GCA_021732805.1 Betaproteobacteria bacterium
GTTGCTGCTGCTGCTTTGGCTGTGGCCCTGTGTGGTGCTGCGCCCGTGCGGGCCGAGATGACCTGCGATCAACTGGTCGCCAGTGCGCAGGCTGGACTGGCGATGCGCGACCGTGGCGCATCCTTGAGTCAGGTCTTGGCGGAAACCGATAAGGGCGACTTGCGCGAGGGCTTCAAACCCGAAGAGCTGGCATTGATGCGCCGCGCATTGCAATTGACGTTCAACGGCGAAATTTCGCTGCGCGAGCTGTCCGAAACCTGTACGGATAACAAAAAAGGCGCTCCGCGGCGCTGATCGCAGGTTAATGGTTGCCATCTGTCGCCGTCACATTAGCGTGACATTCGGATATTTTGCCTATTTTTCCTTGTTTATCTTGCGCGGCATTGCACGAACGCAATAGCATTCCCCGCGATTGATTTCACTCAACATCGCAGTCAACGCGACTGCACCGGAGGCGTGATGGAAATTCTGCGCAAAGCAGTGGTGGTGCTGGGAATGTTGTGGGTTTGTGCAGCGGTTGCGCAGAAGCAGCCCAATGTGCCGCCCGAATATGAGCGCGAAGGCGGGCCCTATGTGCCGACCCCCAACGTGGTGGTCGAGCGCATGCTGGGCATGGCCAATGTCGGTGAACGCGATCATGTGATCGATCTCGGATCCGGTGACGGCATCATCGTGCTGACCGCAGCGCATCAGCGCAAGTCCAGCGGTTACGGCGTGGATATCGACGAAGAGCTGATCCGGCTCAGCAACCTGCGCGCAAAAAGCCTGGGCCTTTCCGGGCGGGTGCGGTTCGAGGCCAGGGACATCTTCAAGACCGACGTCAGCAAGGCTACGGTGGTCACGCTGTACCTGCTGCCGGAGTTCATGCAGCGGCTGCGCCCCAAACTGTTCAACGAATTGCAGCCCGGCACCCGCATTGTGTCGCACGACTACCATTTCGAGGAATGGCAACACGATGCGCAGACCAGTTTTGAGGTCCCGGAGAAGGAACTGGTGACGGGGGTGCCCAGTGCAACGTTATATCTGTGGATCGTGCCGGCAAAAATCAGCGGCGCCTGGCGCATGCAGCTGGACGGCAATGCCGAATACCGGCTGACACTGCAGCAGCGTTATCAGAACTTCGAGGGCACTGCCGAAGTGAAGGGGCGTCAGGCGGCATTGATTTCGCCGAAGATCAACGGCAAGGACATCCGTTTTGTGCTGGTGCACGACAATCGCCGCGGCGAATTCAGCGGTCGGGTCGAAGGTGATCGCATTGAAGGCACGGTCGATTACGGTGAAGGCAAACCGGTGCGCTGGCGCGCCAGCCGCAGTTCCTAAGAGCGCGTAACAAAATGGATGGAGCATGGATACCCAGCACTCCCTCACCCTCGGTCCCTCTCCCGGAGAGAGAGGGAAGTAAAGCCCTTCCCCCTCCGGGGGAAGGGTTGGGATGAGGGAAGATTTTCATTTTGTTACGCGCTCTAAATCAATTCATCAGCAGCGCCGGCGTCGCGGCATCCAGCACGCCCCGGCGGAAAGCGGCCTGGCTGGCCGCCATGTCCAGTGCAGCGGCATTCCACGCGTCGTAGATGATTTTTCCGGAGGCGGTCAGGTCGCTGCCGACCATGCGTGGTTTTGCCAGCATGTCCCACAACGCGGTCGAATGGTGTTCCGGTACATCGGTGATGGTCACCCGTTGCGGCTGCGGCAGCGGTTCGGGAGCGGCCACCAGAAAACTGTTGATCTGGCGCGCACCGGGCCAGTCGGGCCGGTACAGCGCGACATGCGGCAGTTCGCTCATCAAGGTGGCCAGCAGATGACTGTAGCCGCGCAGATCATCGAGATTGGCGAAGGTATTGAACACCGCAACGCCTCCGGGTTTCAGGCAGCGCTTGAGGTCGCGGAAAAATTCGCGGGTAATCAGGTAATCGGGCGTGCCGTCGCCGTGGAACAGGTCGACCAGCACCACGTCGTGTTTTGCCGTGCAGTCGCCGACAAATGTGCGCGCGTCGGCCTGGTGGGTGATGACGCGCCGGGCATCGAATCCGAAATAACGCTGCGCCACCAACAGCGATGCCGGATCGATTTCGACGACTTCCACGCGCGCGCCTTCGCGGGCGAGGCGCGAGGGCACGATGCCGGCGCCGAGGCCGAGCATCAATACGTCCTGCATCTGCGGCTGGTAGGCACGCGCCAGCGCTTCCAGCGCCCAGGTGTAAAACGAAATCGAACGCTGGTTGGAGTCCACGGTGTTCTGGATCAGGCCGTCGTGAAAATACATGCGCAGGAATTTGCCTTCGGCGTCCGCGCCGCTGCGCAGGATTTTGACGGTGCCGAACAATGAACTGTGTGTGGCTTCGACCTGCCATTGTGCGCCGCTGAAAGCAATCGGGCCCTGGCGGCCGGTGTAGTGATCACCCTGCCACGCCAGTAATACCGCACCGAGTACCGCAGCAATGCCGCAGGCAGTCACCGTGGCGCGCGCGGCCATCGCCAGTTTCGATGCGGCTGCGACCAATGACAGCGTGCCCAGCAGCAAGGCGACCAGCAGCGTTGCGGTGTAATTGCTGATGTACGGAATCAGGCCGAACGCGGTAACGATGACGCCGGCGACGGAACCGAGTGTGCTGACAAAAAATACCAGGCCTGAACCGGCGTCGCCTTTGTGTTTTGCCTGCCGTTGCAGCAACAGGGCAACCAGCAGCGGATTCATCGCCGAGGTCGCGACCAGCGGCAGGAACAGCAGGATCATGCAGGCGGCAAAGGCGCCGCCGCTGAGACTCCAGCGCGCCAGAGGGTGAAAAACAAACGGATACAGCGCACAGGCGGCGATGATTGCCAGTCCGGCCAGCGCCGGCAT
>JAKFUJ010000160.1 GCA_021732805.1 Betaproteobacteria bacterium
TTTTCCGCGCCAGCGTCATCGCCTCGTCCATCAGCTTGTCATGCGGCACCACGGCATGCAGCAACCCCCAGGCCTTGGCTTTGGCTGCATCGAACGGCTCGCCTAGCAGGCAGATCTCGCTGGCAATCGCATGCCCCACCAGCCGCGGCAGCGTCCACGTCGAGGTTTCACCCATCAGGCCGCGCTCGACAAAATTGACGCCGAAGTTGGCCTTGTCGCTGGCAATACGGAAGTCCGATGCAAACACCATGTTGCAGCCCGCGCCGCGGGTCACGCCGTTGACGGCGGCGATCACCGGCTTGGTCAGTTCGCTGAAGACTATCGTGTAGTAATACTTTGGCTCGAACAGCGGCTGCGGATTCATGCTGCTGTTGCCGCTTTTCTCGGCCTCGGCGCGCGCCTTCAGATCCGCCCCGGAACAGAATCCCCGGCCATTGCCGGTGACGATGATGGTCCACACCCCGTCATTCGCTTCCGCCGCGCGCAATACCTGCTCAATTTCGCCGCGCATCACGTTGTCGATGGCGTTCAGGCGCTCCGGACGGTTGAGCGTCAGCACGCCGGTGTGCTCGCGGATTTCCCACTCAATGGTCTGGTACATGGCAGTGCCTTTCCTCTGTATGCGTCTTGAACGACTGTGACGACTGTGCCTTTAAGAGCGGGCACCATACCGGCGCTGTCTCCGCTGCGCAACCGTCTTGCCGATTAACTGCGGGGGTCCGCGTTTTGGGGTTTTCACGAGCCTCCGCCAAGCGCATACTTGGCGATCATCAAAGCATCAACCGATTCCGGCGCCAGCAGAGCGCCGCAGCATGAAAGGGCAACAATGAACGAAGCAGTGACCGGCGCCGCATTGAGCATCCCCGCCGAACAGGAAATCAGCCGCGACACGCTGATCGAAAAATACGCCAAGGGCAGGGAAACCAGCATCGCTGAAGTGCGTCGCCGCGTGGCGCGCGCCCTGGCCCAGGCCGAGGCCGAAGACCAGCGCGCCTTGTGGGAAAAACGCTTTTTGCAGGCGCAGGAAGACGGCTTCATCCCGGCCGGCCGCATCAACTCCGCCGCCGGCGTGCAGCTTGCGGCAACCCTGATCAACTGTTTTGTGCAGCCGGTGGGCGATTCGATCTCCGAAACCGTCGACGGCCGTCCGGGCATCTACATCGCGCTGCAGGAAGCCGCCGAAACCATGCGCCGCGGCGGCGGCGTCGGTTACGACTTTTCGTCGATACGCCCCAAGGGCGCCGAAGTCAAAGGCACGCAGTCCAATGCCAGCGGCCCGGTGTCGTACATGCGCGTGTTCGACCGCTCCTGCGAAACCGTGGAATCCGCCGGCTCACGCCGCGGCGCGCAGATGGGCGTGTTGCGCTGCGACCATCCGGACATCGAGGACTTCATCCACGCCAAGGACAAGGGCGACCTCACCAACTTCAACATTTCCGTCGGCGTCACCGACGTGTTCATGGAAGCGGTCGAGAACAATACCGATGTTGAACTCGCCCATCGCGCCAAACCCAACGCCAAACAGATGGCCGCCGGTTCGTACCAGCGCGAGGACGGCCTGTGGGTCTATCGCAAGGTGCCGGCGCGCGAGCTGTGGGAACAAGTCATGCACTCGACCTACGACCATGCCGAGCCGGGCATCCTGTTCATTGACCGCATGAACAGGGACAACAACCTCAACTACTGCGAAACCATCGAGGCTAGTAATCCATGCGCTGAACAACCATTGCCGCCTTACGGCTGCTGCTGCCTGGGTTCGATCGACCTGACCAAATTCGTCAAGCAGCCCTTCGCTGAAAACGCCGGCTTCGATTACGAACACTTCGGCCGTGTGGTCGCCGTCGCCACCCGCATGCTCGACAACGTGCTCGACGTTACTGCCTGGCCGCTGAAACAGCAGCAGGAAGAAGCGGCGAACAAACGTCGTGTCGGCCTCGGTTTCACCGGGCTGGGGGACGCGCTGATCATGCTGCGCCTGCGCTACGACACCGTGGAAGCGCGGCAAATGGCGGCAAAAATTTCCGCAGCCATGCGCGACCACGCCTACCGGGCATCCGCCGACCTCGCCCGCGAAAAGGGTGTGTTCCCGCTGTTCAACGCAGACTTGTACTTGAGCGGCACCAGTTTCGCTGCGCGCCTGCCGGAAGACATCAAACAAGTGATCCGCAAACAGGGCATCCGCAACAGCCACCTGCTGTCTATCGCGCCCACCGGCACCATCAGCCTGTCCTTCGCTGACAACGCCTCGAACGGCATCGAGCCGCCGTTTTCGTGGACCTACACCCGCAAAAAACGCATGCCCGACAACACCATGCGCGAATTCGCCGTCGAGGATCACGCCTGGCGGCGCTGGAAAGCACAGGGCGGCAACACCGACAAACTGCCGCCGTGGTTTGTCACCGCGCTGGAAATTTCTGCGCGCTCGCATGAAGAAATGGTCGCGGCCGTCGCACCATTTGTGGACACCAGTATTTCCAAAACCGTCAACGTGCCGGAAGATTATCCTTACGCTGACTTCCAGGACTTGTATTTCCGTGCGTGGAAATCGGGTCTCAAAGGTCTCGCCACTTATCGCCCCAACAACATCCTCGGTTCGGTGCTGTCGGTCGAACCTTCAGGGAAGGACAAGGCGCCGCAGGATTTCCGCAGTGATGACGTCAATCGCCGCATCCTGATCCAGAACCTGCCCGCCCCCGTGCTGTCCAGCCTGCGCTGGCCGGGCCGCCCGGCGATGAGCGCCGGCAATCCGGCGTGGACCTACATGATCGAACATCCGCACGGCGCCTTCGCCGTGTTTGTCGGCCATGTCGAAAGCAGCGTAGAAA
>JAKFUJ010000146.1 GCA_021732805.1 Betaproteobacteria bacterium
GAGCCGGCGGCCTTGTGGCTGTTTGCATGCTGCAGCAGATGGGCGGCATCGAACTCAACCACATTCCCTACAAGAGCATCCCGCCGGCGCTGGCGGACGTGATCGGCGGCCAGATCAACATGGTCTACGCCGACATGGTCACCGGTTCGCCGCAGATCAAGTCGGGCAAGGTGCGTGCGCTGGGCGTGACTTCGAAAAAACGCGATCCGCTGCTGCCCGAAGTGCCGGCCATCGCCGAAACGCTGAAGGATTTCGAGCTGATTGCGTGGTTTGCACTGTTCGCGCCATCCGGCACGCCGGCCGCGATTGTTGACCGGCTGGCCGGCGAATCGTCGAAAATCCTTGCCCGCAACGATGTGCGCGAGCGTTTCGCCGTGATGGGGATCCAGGTTGCGCCGCTGAAACCGGCCGAACTCGGTGAGTTCCAGAAAAGCGAACTGGCGAAATGGGCGAAGCTGGCGAAGGCCGCCAACATCGTTCCCGAATAAACTACCGGCGTTTTACTAAAACGAGAACTTCGATTTTGCTGCGGCAGCCTGCGCCGGCGCTGGCACCGGTTTTTTCAGCACCGCCGGGTCACGGACATAAATGTCGTAGAGCAGCAGCCAGCGCCGGCAATCCGGATCGGCCACCGGTTCGACACCGTGAAATGAATTATCGGTCTTGAAAAAAGCAAACAGCGAATTCGGTGCAAAAGGCTGGGTATGCAGCCGCGTGAAAGCAGAGCGATCGTGATGCGGCCCGCCCGGGCAGGTAAACCCTGGATCATTGGGCAGGTACATGGATGTGCCCATATGCACCTGCGACAGGTCTGACGGCAGATAAAACAGCATCGTCACCACTTTGCGCGGGGAATCGGTGTGCGGCCCGAGTTTGTAATTGGTGACGTCCTGCACCAGCAGGGTTTCAGATTGGAACTCGAGATCGGGTTTATCCTTGAAACGCTGCTGGATGAATGGCTTGAATTTCTCGAATACCAGTGTGCCGAAGTTGCCCTTGACCACCAGCCACTCATTGAGTTGTCGCCAGAATTCACGCTTGGCATCGGGCAGTGTGGCCAGGCTTTTTTCATTGAAATCGAGCACAAAGCGCTCCGGATACCCTCTCACCGGCCGCGCCTTCTCTATGGGAACCATCGCCTGCGGATCCGGCAGATTCTGTTGAATGGTCCGGTAAAAATCTGCGGGGAAAACGTCGGGTACATAAAAATGGGGATACGGAAACATGCTGAACGGCGTGTTTCCCACCTTGTAGGCCAGCTGCATTTCAGCGTCTAAAAACATGCTCAGCCACTCCTTTGAATGCGCCCTCTTTGCGTTCTGCCCGCTGCACCTGGGCACGGTCATGCATCAAACCCATGGCATTCAACTCGCGCACCATCGCCATGTGATCATCCAGATTCTGGTTGGTCTCGATCAGCACCGAGCGCACGGCGGGATTCTGCAGTGTGGTGCGGGCGCCGGCGATGACCTTGGGCTCGAAGCCGTCTACGTCAATCTTGATATGGTTGGGCACCGGTACTGCGCCGTCAGCCACCAGTTCATCGAGGGTTGCGGCAACGCAGCCCTGCACAAACAGCGCGCGCAGTGGTTTGTGCTCGAAATCCAGCGCTTCATCCACCGAGTGGCAGGAGCCGCCGACACGCATGTCGGCCATATGCAGGTCGAACAGGCCGGATTTGTCCGAGAGCCCCATGCAGTATGCCTTGACCAGCCCCTGCAAATTGTTGTTCTGTATGTTGCGGTTCAACAACGCGTAATTCTGCGATTCGGGTTCAAAGGCATAAACCCGCACCTTGCGCGTAACCGCCGCCCAGATCGTATACATGCCGACATTGGCGCCGCAGTCGAGCAGGATATCCCCCGGCTGAAACGTCGCAATCCATTCCAGCGTCCACGGTTCCTTGGTATAAATCGATTCCGCGCGCCAGCGGGTCAGTGCACTGGGGGCGGCAAAGACCATGGTGCAGCCTTCATGCACGATCTCGCAACGCGGATTGAGGCGCTCGTATTGCTCCAGGGTCAGTTCCATGATCGGGCCGTTTAATCGGTGCTTTTGCCGGAAAGATGCGGATTCTAGCGCATGCCATGCCGTATCATGGCCGCGGTTTGACGCACAGACGGCGCATTTTTGTAAAATTGCAGAGTTGATCGATCCGGCATGACCTGCGGCATCGAAAATCTGAACGGGAGAAAGCGGATGACCCAACCCCTGGATGGCGTGCGCGTCATCGACCTGAGTTCGGTGGTGATGGGGCCGTTTGCCACGCAACTGCTGGGCGACCTCGGCGCCGACATCATCAAGGTCGAACCGCCGGACGGCGACATCCTGCGCCACATCGCGCCGATGCGGCATCCGGCAATGGGTCACATCTACCTGCATCACAACCGCAACAAGCGTTCGATCGTGCTCGACCTGAAAAAACCCGACGGGCTGGCGGCACTGCTGAAACTGGTCAAGACCGCGGACGTGCTGTTCTACAACGTGCGGCCGCAGGCGATGAAGCGGCTGAAGCTTTCCTACGAGGAAGTTGCCGCGGTCAATCCGCAAATCATCTATGTCGGCGCTTACGGTTTCAGCCAGCGCGGCCCCTACGCTGCACAACCGGCCTACGACGACTTGATCCAGGGCATGGCGGCGATGCCGTCGTTGCTCCACGAAGCGGGCGCCACCGCGCCGCGCTACGCGCCGCTGGCCATCGCCGACCGCATCACCGGACTCGCGGCCGTCAACGCAGTGACCACGGCACTGTTCGCGCGCAGCCGCACCGGCAAAGGACAGGCCGTCGAGGTGCCGATGTTCGAAACGGTGACGCA
>JAKFUJ010000245.1 GCA_021732805.1 Betaproteobacteria bacterium
CTAGTCTCATGTCACGTCTCGCCGCAATCCTCGTGCTGCTGATGGCGCTGGCCGCTCCCGCCTGCGCCGCCGATGCACGCATCATCGTCCAGCAGTCCCCTCTGGCCGGGTTCCAGTATTACGAGGGCAAGGACTTGTGGGGCATGATGCGCGTCGGCGATACGCTGCAGTTGTCGCGGGAGCCGCAGAACCCGCACGATGCCAATGCCGTGCGCGTGTTGTGGCGCAATGAAATGCTCGGCTACATTCCGCGCCGCGAAAACAGCGATGTCGCGCGGCAAATGGATCGCGGTGCGCCGGTGAAGGCGCGCATCGTCAAACTGAAAGAAGCGCGCAATCCCTGGCAACGCATCGAGTTCGAGGTGTATGTCGAACTTGAGACTGCGCCCCGCTGACATGGAAACCTTTTTCGCTACTTGCCCGCGCGGACTCGAAGCCGTGCTCGCCGATGAATTGACCGCGCTCGGCGCGCAGGACGTGCGTGCGGTCGAGGGCGGCACCGGCTTTCGCGGCCCGTATGCACTGTGTTATCGCATCAATCTCGAAAGCCGCATCGCCAGCCGCGTGTTGTGGCGCATCGGGCAATGCCGTTACCGCGACGAGAACGATATTTTCACCGTGGCGCGCAAACTGCCTTGGGCACAGTGGTTCGGACCCGCGCAAAGCATCCGCGTCGACACTGCGGCCATCAAAAGCCCGTTGCGCAGCCTCGACTTTGTCACGTTGCGCGTGAAAGATGCCGTCTGCGATGTGCTGCGCGAGGCCGAAGGCGACCGCCCCAATGTCGATACCCGCCAGCCCGATGTGCGCATTCATGTGTTCCTGAACCGCGATGACGCATTGTTTTATCTCGACACCTCCGGGGATGCGCTGTTCAAGCGCGGCTGGCGCACGGCCACCGGTGACGCGCCGCTGCGCGAGAATCTGGCTGCAGGCATTCTGAAACTCGCAGGCTGGACAGCGGAGCAGCCGCTGCTCGATCCGATGTGCGGCAGCGGCACTTTCCTGATCGAAGCCGCATTGATGGCCACGCAGCGCGCACCGGGACTCAATCGAAAGTTCGGCTTCGAAAAGCTTCGCAACTTCGATGCCAAGGCCTGGGAAATCCTGCACCGGCAAGTCGCGGCGCAGGAAAATAAATCAATAAAAACAATGATTTATGGATATGACCGCAGCGGCGATGCGATTGTCGACGCGCGCCAGAACGTGGCTGCGCTGGGGATGGAACAACGCATCGAACTGAAGCAGTGCAGCTTCGAAGATTCGAAAGCGCCGGCGCCAGCCGGCCTGCTGATCACCAATCCGCCGTACGGCGTGCGCATGGAAGAACTCGATGACCTCGCGGCCTGGTACCCGACGCTGGGCGACATCCTCAAACAGCGTTACAGCGGCTGGACCGCTTACATCCTGACCGCGGATCTGCGTCTGGCCAAGATCATGCGACTGCAACCTTCACGGCGCACGCCGCTGTTCAACGGCGCACTGGAGTGCCGCTTGTTCAAATATGAAATGGTTGCGGGGAGCATGCGGACACCTCGATCAAACCGCTAACAGGGTGTTGAAAAACTCCAGAACATCGCTTCAACTCGGCATTATCGATTTTTCAACTCTCATAAAATCAAAGGTTTGCACGCGTGTGCGCTTGGTCGCTACGCTCCCCACGCGCTCGCCCATCACTTTTTCAACAACCTGTTAGCGGTCAATTCTTGTCCGCCAATAGCCTGGTAAGCGGCTTTGGTGTGCGACCACTTCGATACGGAGCACATCAGATGTCGCGCTGTAAATCAGCGTAAAGGGAAAACGCGGAAGAACGAATCGGCGCAAGTCGGGATCAACCTGCTGCCCGATTTCGGGATGATCGAGCAGAAGATCCGTCGCACGTCGGACCTCGATTCCAAAACGCTCGCCCAAGCCGGGGACTTCCATCTCGTAGTGTAGCGCTGCCTCTATGAGTTCCAGTTCCGCTTCCGGGTGGAACTCCAGCCTCATCGCTTCAAGCGCGCCCGCAGGTTGGCAAAGACCCGCTCCCCGGGGACCGGATGCACCTTGCCCTCGACAATCTCCCGATGCCGCCGCCGCGCCTCCTCCAGCCACGCCGCCTCGACATCGGCGTCGGGCGGACCGTCGAGCTCAGCGATGAGGGAACGGATGAGATCCGCTTTCTCGTCGGGACTCAACGCGCGAACCTTGGTCTCTATTTCAGCAATGGTGTTCGACATTGTGACCTCCTGATAGGCGATGGGCGTGGATATTGTAGCGCCGTATGTGGTTGACCACTAACGTTCCGGTTGAGGCGCGCGGAACGCGTCGGGCACGAACCAGCGGTTATGTGCCATTACAGCTCATATTTCGTAATGTCGAGCGCCCCGTGAAAGACGCCCAGGATATCGATGTTTCCATCGTCTTTTACGAGGTAGGCGATTCGGTAATGCCCGTATAGCAGGACTCGGACGTTTCGGGAGGAAGCAATGTAACGGTGTCCGATCTCGGGGAATCTGGCAAGCACTTGCGCCTTCTCGTAGATTTCCTGGACGGTGCGGGTGGCCGCTTGCGGATTTTCGGTTGCGATGTACTCGAAGATGTCTTCGAGCCAGCGCTGTGCTTCATCAGTCCACGCTATTGCCGCCATGCGCGGATGCGGTGTGCCATCTGCTCATTTGAGATGGTGCGCTTCGCATCCGAATCGGCGAGACCGCGCTCGACCATGACGTGAAAGGCAAGTTCGCGCACAATTTCCTCGCGCGAACTGTCTTCGGGCTGCCCTTGGATCAGGCGGGTAAGTTCTTCCTTGACTGTGGACATGGTTCAACCC
>JAKFUJ010000001.1 GCA_021732805.1 Betaproteobacteria bacterium
TGACCGCCCGCCAGACCCCCATTCTATCGGGCGTCGCCAGCCGCTTCCAGCGCCGCGGCACGTCCTCGTGCAGCATCCACACCGGCCACAACAGCGATACCGGCAATGAAATAAGCGCCAGTAATCAGGATCGCCAGCCGATGATCACCGCCGGACAGCCAGGTGACGGCACCATAAGTCAGTGGGCCGAGAATCGAAGAAAATTTCACGGCTAACCCCCACAACCCGAAAAATTCAGCCTGACGCCCCGGCGGACTGAGATAGGCCACCAGCGCGCGCCCCGCCGACTGGCTGGAACCCAGACACAGCCCCACCATGTTGGCCGCGACCCAGAACAACGCCGGACCTTCGGCGCGCCATGCCAGCAGGATGGTGAGTATCCAGCCGGCCAGTGTCAGGATGATCGTGTGCACATGACCCAGCCGGTCCTGCACGTAACCGAAGGCGAAGGCGCCCATCGCTGCGGTGACATTGACCACGAGTATCAGCAGCAGTGTGTCGCGGGTGGTAAATCCCATCGCCTGTTGCGCGTAAATCGCCGCCAACGCAATCACCGTCTGGATGCCGGCCTGATAAAAAACAATGCACGCAAGGAACCGCCGCAGGTCACGATAACGTCCGGCAATGCGCAGCGTCGCGCCCAGTCGCGCAAATGCCATGCGCAGCGGCGCCTTGTTGTCGGACTGCGGACGGGCGCGCTCGCGCAGGAACACAAAAGTCGGCAGACAGGCCAGCGCAAAAATCGCCGCTGTGATCAGCATGGTCACCGGAACAAATTCGGTGGCTGGCGCACCCTTCCCCTGTGCCCCGGTGACATAGACCAGGCAGATACCCAGCGAGACCAGCCCGCCGAGATAGCCGAGACTCCAGCCCCAGCCCGAAACCCGCCCCAGTGCCTCGCCTTCCGCCAGCTCGGGGAGGAAGGCGGCGATCAGGTTTTCACCGGAACCGAAGAAAAAATTGGAGGCGATGATCAGCATCACGGCAATAGCCACATCGCCGCGGCCGGCCAGCGCCAGCGCTGCGGTAAAAGCCACACAGCCCAGCGTGGTCATCGCCAGCAGGCGTTTTTTCGCGGCGCGGGCATCCGCCCAGGCGCCGATCAGCGGTGCACTGAGCATGATCAGGGCATAGGACACGGCCAGTGCAGCCGTCCACGCAAACGTGGCCCACGACGCGTTGCCGGCTACTTCGCCGACAAAATAGGCGCTGAACACGGCGGTGATCACCACCGTGGTGTAGCCGGAGTTGGCGAAGTCGTACATCGCCCACGCCCATATCTCGCGACGGCGCACTCCGGGCGCAAGGCTGTTGCGCAGCGCAGAACGTTCCGTCACTTAGCGGTCTTGCATCGGATCGGCATGATGCCCCGGATGGTAACAGTCCGGCACGGCATATCCGCCCAGCAACAGTTGCAGCCGCGTACGCAACAAGCGGTACAAGCGCGGCGCAGCCCACAGCATCACCAGCCCGAAATAAGCCATCAACAATGTCATCAGCAGACTCATGGCACACCTCTCTTTCATTACTGCTGCCAGCAGTCTCCCGCATAAGCCGTGCCTGCAATCAGGCCGACGGACGCAAGCCGGCAACGGACCAGCGGCTGGCAGCGGCAAAAACACGCCGAAGTCCGGACAGCGCCGACGATTTCATGGCGTTGCGAGTATTTTTCCGCAGCACACAAAAGCTGTCTCCGGTCGGAGACAAAAAAATCAAATAAAAAACAACGGGTTGATTTTGCGGTGCCGCAAGGTGTCGGCATGAGGCGACAGATTTGTTGATGATAAATTTTATAACTTATTGTTTTTATTATATTTTTTCTCTGGCACGATGTCTGCACTAGTCAGCCATAAGCGCAGCACACAGGAGCGGCAAAAGGTGAAAAAAATCACGCCTGCATTGATGTTAACCGGCGCCGATGCCGCCAACAGTCACGAGATTGGTAACAGCATCCAGTAATCCCCCTGATTCCTCCGCAGGGCACTACGCAAAGAACCCCTGTTTTCCCCGGCGCAAGCCGGGGTTTTTTTGTACGGTTGAATTGATTATGCCGTGCCATCCACGGCGTCCGGGGCTTTCACGTCGGCATTTTTCAGCACCACACGATCACGTCCAGCCTGTTTCGCTTCATACATCGCGTGATCCGCCACACGCACCATGCCCTCGGCAGTTTCATCCAGTCTGGTGCTGACAGCAATACCAATCGAAGCAGTGATTGCGCCCAGCGGTTTTCCACCATAAGTCAGTTGCAGCGCTGAAATTTCCCTGCGTACGGCCTCGGCGCGGTTCATCGCAATTTCCTGCCCCGCCTCCGGCAACACCATTACAAATTCCTCGCCGCCGTGCCGCGCCACGATGTCCGATCCCCGTACCACGGCGCGTATTGCATATGAAATATTCTTGAGCACCAGATCGCCGGCCTCATGACCCCAGTCGTCGTTGAACTGCTTGAAATGATCGATATCAAGCAGCATCACTGCCAGCGGCGACTGTTTGCGACGGGCGCGCATCAGTTCAGCGCCCAGTGCTTCCCAAAGGTAACGCCGGTTCGGCAACCCGGTCAGTTGATCGGTGGCGGCCTGATGGTTGAGCCGTTGCAGGGCGGCCTGCAAATCGCTGTCGCGCTTTTGCAGTTCGTCGGCCATCACATCCAGCGCCGAACCGAGCCGGGTCAGTTCCTCGCTGCCTTCGCCGAATCGGGTGCGTGCGGCCAGATCGCCCTTGCGTATGCGGTCGGCGACATCGAGCAGCGTGCGCACCCGGCGCAGCACCAGAACCTCGGCGCCATACCACGCGCCGGCAGTCAGC
>JAKFUJ010000082.1 GCA_021732805.1 Betaproteobacteria bacterium
GGATACCGACACAGGAACCACAGACCGTGCATGCCGCAAAGCAGGTGAGCGCCATGATCGAAAAATTTGGCCGATTGAACGGCCCTGTCGTCCATGCCCAATCGTTTCCGGGAAGGGATTCCATAGCAACGCTGTCCGCGCACCTGAAATTCGTGCATGACCACCACAGAAAATTGTCCCGCGTCGCCCTGTCCACCGAATCCGTCGCCGCGCATATCGCGGAAATTTTTGCGACCCATTTTATCGCCGCCGAAATCACAATATTTTCTCATGATGAGCTCGAACAATCGACGCAGCGGGTGATTGACGGAACAAAAAAGAACCAACCCGACCATTCACATCCGTAGCCGGGGAACATCTCGAATCCCGGAAAAACATTATTCTCGCGGCCTGGTCGTATTCGTGTTATCAGTGTGGCTCGCATTCCTCCGGGGTTCCAATGAAACCATCCAATACGGCATGCGATCTGCAAGCCGGCGTTCATGCCGCGAAGCACCGGGTTATCGCCGTCGGGATGCAGAATCCGCCGCGCCGTGAGCAAAGGGCATGACCTATTGCGTCGGCGTATTGCTTGAAAAAGGCATGATTTTCGCCTCGGACTCCCGCACCAATGCCGGCCTCGACAACATCGCCAGGTTTTGCAAGATGACGGTGTTCGAGCGCCCCGGCGACCGCGTGATCGTGATGTTGAGTTCCGGCAATCTGGCCGGCACCCAGGCTGTCATCAGCGTGCTGAACCAGCGCTGCGCCGCCGGCGACGGAACCGACAGCCTGTGGAGCGCCCGCACCATGTTCGACGTCGCGATGCTGGTGTCCGACGCCATGCGCGACATTGACCATCGCGACTCGCAATACCTCCAGGAAAATCCGGCCGGCTTCAATGCCTCATTCATCGTCGGCGGACAGATCAACGGCGAACCGCAGCGTCTGTTCCGGATCTATGCCGAGGGCAATTTCATCGAGGCCGGAATACACACCACTTACTTTCAGACCGGCGAAGCCAAGTATGGCAAGCCGGTCATCGACCGCGTGATCACGCGCACCACCCCGCTCGCGGAAGCGACCAAGTGCGTGCTGGTGTCATTCGACTCCACCATGCGCAGCAATCTGTCGGTCGGCATGCCGATCGACCTGATCTGCTATCTGCGCGACAGCCTCGAACTGCGCATGCGGCGCCGCTTCGACGACGGTGACCGGTATTTCAAAACGCTCAGCGATGAATGGGGTGAAGGCACGCGGCAGGTGTTTCGCAGTTTGCCCGAACTGGTCTGGTAAACGGATCCCGCGATCGATACATTCCTCATCACCTGTGAACACGGCGGCAACCGCATCCCGCCAACCTATCTCCGGCTGTTCCGCGGGCAGCAGAAATTGCTGGAGTCCCACCGCGGCTACGACCCCGGCGCACTGGCGATGGCACGGGCGCTGGCCGCCGCACTGAAAGCGCCGCTGGTCAGTGCCACCGTCAGCCGATTGCTGATCGACCTCAATCGAACCATCGGCCATCCGCAACTCTACTCGGCAGCAACGCGCAATGCGCCGGCAGGCCTGCGCGCCGCAATCGCCGCACAGTACTACCAGCCGTATTGGTCGCAGATCGAACGCCTCGTTCAGCAATCGGTGTCGCGCGGCCTGCGCGTCATCCACATTTCATCGCACAGCTACACACCGGTGTTGAACGGACAGGTACGGCAGGCGGATGTGGGTTTGCTCTATGACCCCGCCCGCCGTGGCGAGGCCGGGTTATGCGCCCGCTGGAAAACCGCACTCGCCGAAACCGCGCCGGCGCTGCGGGTGCGCCGCAACTATCCCTACCACGGCAAGGCGGCCGGACTGACTTCAGAACTGCGTCTGCGTTTTCCGGCGAGGGCCTACCTCGGCATCGAACTGGAGATCAACCAGCGCATCGTCTTCGCGGCGGGCCGCCGCTGGACTGCGCTGCGCGGCCAGCTGATCCAATCGTTGCGCACTGCCTGCGCTGACCTGCCCTGATTCAAGAACACGGAGATTTCCCATGCGACTACGCCTCGGTTTCGAAATGATTTATGAATGCCCGCAGCCCACGCCGATGCTGATGGCCTTGAACATCCACTACTCGCGCGTGTCCGACCTCGTCGGCCGTGATGATCTGCTGACTGACCCGCCGGTGCCGATGAAAGGTTATCGCGACAGCTTCGGCAACTGGTGCACCCGCATCGTTGCACCCAAAGGCCGCATCCGCATCTCCGCTGACGCGCGGCTCAACGACAGCGGACTTCCCGACCCGGTCGCTCTCAACGCGCGGCAACTCGCCGTACCCGACCTGCCCGAAGAAGCGCTGATGTTCCTGCTCGGCAGCCGCTATTGCGAAACCGACCGCCTGTCGGAGACCGCGTGGGAACTGTTCGGCGATGCACCCACAGGCTGGGCACGCGTGCAGACCATTTGCGACTATGTGCACAAGCACATTGCCTTCGACTACCAGAACGCCAGCCGGACGCGCACGGCCCTGGAAACTTTCAACGGAAAGATCGGTGTCTGCCGCGATTACGCGCATCTCGCCGTCGCTTTCTGCCGCTGCATGAACATCCCTGCCCGCTATTGCACCGGCCACTTGGCCGACATCGGCGTGCCCGTCGGCCTCGGCGATTTTGCCGCGTGGTTCGAGGCCTACCTCGACGGTGACTGGCATATCTTTGATCCGCGCAACAACCAGCGCCGCATCGGCAGGGTGTTGCTCGCGCGCGGCCGCGATGCGGCCGATGTGCCGATCAGCAACAGCTTCGGCCCCAGCACATTGACCGGTTTCAAAGTGTGGGCCGAAGA
>JAKFUJ010000377.1 GCA_021732805.1 Betaproteobacteria bacterium
TCTTTGGCAATCGGCCCGTTGACGATGACCACCGGGAACGGACCACCCGAGGTCGCCTGCAGCTGGTCGAACACGTTCGCCGGATCAAGGCAGGCCTCCACTGCCGCAATCAGCACCGGCAGATATTCCGGGCGGCCGCCGGCCATCGCCAGCGCCACCGCACAGGTTTCCACCGTGGTGATGCCGCCGCGCGGCGGAAACTTGCCCAGGGCCTGGGTGCGCGGCAATGCCGAGCCGCGCAGGATCCAGTCCACGCGCTCATGCGTCGCCGGCCATATCGGCAGGCCGTCACCCCACAGATTGGTGATCAGCAGGTTGTTGGCTTTCTGCAATGCGTCTTCGTACGTCGCGCCTTCGACTTGCAACATTGGCGCTACGCCGTTTGCAGACGCTGAAAAATCCGTCTGCCATTTCGTCAGCCCGTTGTAGAACTCGCGCTTGCGCGCTTCCATCGTCGACAGGTCGCTGCCGGGCAAAAACAGGTCTATCGGAAACGTCACCATCGCGGCATCGGGCGCAAGGCCCAGTCCCGACACGGCGTTTTTCATGACGCCGACAAAATCCGTCCGCGTCAGCGTGACGGTGGGAATCCCCAGTGTTTCAATCCTCGCGACAGCACGGCCGCAAGCAGTGGCGCAGGAGCCTCAGGCGGCGTTGCCGACAATGACGGCATCCACCCCGCTTTTTTTGACCAAAGCGGCTGTCTCTTCCGTCGGAATCAGCGCATTGCCCTGCGGATAGGCATCGATCGGCAGCAATTCCGCCGTCGGATAATCCGCTTTCAGAAAATCGCGCAGCATCGGCAGCATGCGAAAAGCCTGCCATTGTTCGTTGCTGACAAAACCGATGCGCTTGCCTTCGAGGCTGTCGAGGCGCGGCGCGAAGGACTGCGTGACCTCCAGCGCACCGGATGGATCATGAAATTCGAGTTTGATCATTTGGGAACCCTCCTTGGTGAAATCATTCTAATCCACTCGTCGCCACTGCGGGCGGGCAACAACCATTGAATTGACGTCGCAACATCAAAATCCCTTATTGCTTCCCTCACCGTCCTTCAACCAGCCATACAATTCCAACATGTATCAGCGCCTCATCCCATTCGCAACCGCAGCACTGCTTGCATCGGCCGGCGCCGCTCATGCCAACGCGCCGTTGAGCGGACAAACTGCGCGCGCCATCGAGCAATACTCGCGTGTACTCAATGTCATGGCCGGGGCACGCACCCTATCACTTGCCGGCAAATCGCCGGCGCAGCAAACCGCGTCGGGTGCGCGCGGCAGCAAACCGCTGCACACCGCCAATGGCGTTGCGCCGGGTCAGGCGGGTTACGTGCATTATTTTCTGCTGCGCATGCCGGATGAGTCATTGGAATTACAGGTCGGCATTGAACTCGCCGACCAGCGTATTGCATGGTCGTTTCCCGGCGCCGGCGTGACGATCTCTCCGTTCATTGACGGCGCTGTCATGGAATTCGGCGGCAACAGTTACGACGTCTGGCATCTTTATGGCATCCGTCCCCATGCCGACACTGCGGCAATGACGAAACTGCAGAATGAGCTGCCGGCGCGCGTCGCCCGCTGGATCAAGGCCGGAAAACCCTATTGCCTGGAAGACACCGCCAAGGCCGGCTGCATCAGCTGCCTCGGTTTTGTGCTGCGCGCGCTGTATCCGGGCCGCGGCGACTATCCCGAACTGCCGCGGGATTTCTGGCGTACCGGCATGGGCTCAAGCTACACCCCCAATGACCTGCTGCTGTACCTGAGCGGGATGCTCGATCTGCCGGATCGCAATGCGCGCCTGCAGCGCATCAACCGGCTGGAACTGCCGCCGGACCTGCGTCTGGATCTTGAAAAACTGGTTTATTCGATGAGTGTCAGCGAGACCGCACCGCGCGAGGCATTGCAGAAACGCAGCAGTGTGCCCCAACAACCGCGGCGCAAGCTGTAGTGCGGCTGTCGTGCCCTGTCGCTTGAACGACAGACTCCGCGTGCAGGCAGCAAGCAGCCATCCTCTACGACGCACACCTTTTCAGAACAAGCCGGGCTTTTGCCTGTTTTCCGGTAGAACGCCCGCTTCCGGCTTTGACAGTGCGCCGACGCGCACCCCGAGCAGGCGGATGCGCCGGTCCAGCGGCACACGTTTCAGGCATTCACCGGCGGCACGGCGTATCGCTTTTGCATCTCCGGTTGGCTGCTCCAGACTCAGATCACGCGTCACAGTTTTGAAATTGTCATAGCGGATTTTGAGTCCGATCGTGCGCCCGACGTAGCCTTTGCGTTGCAGGTCGCCGGCGACACGCACACACAGATCCGTGAATATCCGCGTCAGTTGCGCCCTGTCGCGCACCGCATGCAGGTCATTCTCGAACGTCGTTTCACGACTGATCGATTTCGGTTCGCTCCAGGTCACCACCGGCCGCTCGTCACGCCCGTTTGCCGCCGCGTGCATCCATTCCCCGTAGCTGCGTCCGAAGGTTTCCAGCAGCAGTGACCGATCCGCCTGCGCCAGTTCACCGATGGTGCGTATGCCGAGTTCTTCCAGTTTTACATTGGCCTTGGGACCAATGCCGTTGATCTTGCTTACCGCCAGCGGCCATATTTTTTTCCGCATGTCCGCTTCACGCAGCACGCTGATGCCGCCCGGTTTATCCAGTTCGGAGGCGATTTTCGACAGCAGCTTGTTCGGCGTGATACCGATCGAGCACGACAAAGCCGTGGCCTCACGCACCGCGCGCTGAATATCGGTCGCAATCGCCCGCGCGCGCGCCCACGGATCGGGCGCGCCATCCGCGGCACTGGCCG
>JAKFUJ010000189.1 GCA_021732805.1 Betaproteobacteria bacterium
TGCCCGCGGCGTCAGTTGGATAGCCGGCCTTGACGAACGGTTCGACCGCCAGAATCGCCGGCTGGTCCATCATTTCCATGCCGGCGGGGATGATGCCGGCAGCGATGACATTGGCCACAGCCTGTCCGGCGTTGGCCAGGTCGTCAAAGGCAGCAAGTACGACCTGCGCCGATTCCGGACGCGGCAGCAGCTTTACGGTGATTTCGGTGACCACGCCGAGCAGTCCTTCGGAACCGGTCATCAGCGCCAGAAAATCGTAACCCGCGGCATCGAGGCCACCGCCGCCGATTTCGATGATCTCGCCTTCGATGGTGGCGACACGCAGCTTGAGGATGTTGTGCACGGTCAGGCCGTACTTCAGACAATGCACGCCGCCGGAGTTCTCGGCGACGTTGCCGCCGATGGAGCAGGCGATCTGACTTGAAGGATCGGGCGCGTAATACAGGCCATGCTGTGCGACGGCTTCGGAGATGGCAAGGTTGCGCACGCCGGGTTGCACGCGAGCGGTGCGCGCCAGCGGATCGACGGCGACAATGTTCATCAGCTTGGCCAAAGACAGCAGCACGCCGTTGCCCAGCGGCAGCGCGCCGCCGGACAGTCCTGTACCGGCACCGCGCGCCACCACCGGTACCTGCAGTTTGTGGCAGGCCTCAAGGATTTCGCAGACTTGCTGTTCGTTTTCGGGTAGTGCCACCACCATCGGCACCTGACGGTAGGCCGACAGGCCGTCGCATTCGTAGGGCGTGACATCTTCGGTTTCAAACAGCACACCATGCTCCGGCATGAATGAACGCAGCGCAGCGCAGACCGCGCGTTGGCGTTCAATATCGACAGGGATGCGCTGCACCGGGGCGTTCATGGTGCGATTCTTATATCACGCCTCCGGGCGCCGGGGGAAAGCGCCGGCGTTTTGTGCGAAACTCGGGGGATGGGGTTGTCGCAAGGTCGGCAGCCTTGGCAGCTATGCTTTTTAAATGAATGACTTATCGGTTCGGAGAGAGATTTTGGAGAAAGATACAGCGATGAATGCAACAACACAGCAGCGCCGTGGCCCCCTGTCCCGATTCCGGGTAATCGATCTGACCCGTGTCCGCTCCGGCCCGACAGCAGTGCGCCAGCTCGGCGATTGGGGCGCTGATGTGATCAAGATCGAAACGCCGCCGGGACTGAATATGTCCGATGGCTGGGGCGGCAAACGCACCGGCGCTGATTTCCAGAATCTGCATCGCAACAAGCGCGGTTTCACGCTGAACCTGAAAGACAAGGATGGCGTGAAGATTTTCCATCAACTGACCCGGAAATCGGACGTGGTGGTCGAGAATTACCGCCCCGACGTCAAGTTCCGCCTTGGTATCGATTATGAGTCACTGAAGAAGGTCAACAAAAAAATCATCCTCGCCAGCATTTCCGGTTTCGGCCAGACCGGCCCCTACGCCAAGCGACCGGGTTTCGATCAGGTCACCCAGGGCATGGGCGGCCTGATGGCGATTACCGGCGAGCCGGGCCGCGGTCCGATGCGCGCCGGTTGCGCGGTATCGGATTCGGCCTCGGGCCTGTATTGCGCGCTGGGCATCATGACCGCGCTTTTGGAACGCGAGGAATCCGGTGAAGGGCAGTGGGTGGAAGTGTCGCTGCTGAATGCAATGATTGCGCTGACCGATTTCCAGGCGGCGCGCTGGACCGTGGAGCACGAGGTCCCGGAGCAGGCCGGCAACGATCATCCGACGTCAATTCCGACCGGTGTGTTCCAGACGGCCGATGGTTACATGAACATCGCTGCCGGTGACAACGGAATGTTCGCGCGGCTGTGCAAGGCACTGGGCGCCGACGGACTCAATGAAATGCCCGAATACAAGGACCGTGCCTCGCGCTCCAAGAATCGCGCTGCGCTGAACAAGGCATTGCAGGCGCTGATGATCGGGAAAGACAAGGCGCACTGGACCGCGCGTTTCGAGGAATGCGGCGTGGCCGGCGGCCCGATCTACAAAATGGACGAAGTGTTTGCTGATCCGCAGGTGCAGTACAACCAGATGGCGGCACCTCTGCATATTCCCGGCGTCGGCGATGTTGCCGTGGTCAATCAGCCGGTACGCCTGTCGCGCACACCGCACGAGATTCGCAGCGCAACACCGGATTGCGGGCAGCATACCGATGACATCCTGCGCGAACTCGGCTACAAGGATGGCGACATCGCCGACCTGCGCAAACGCAATGTGGTCTAGGTTCACGCGCGGCTGAACTTCAGCCGTTCATGGTTCGACAGACTCACCACGAACGGCTTTTTGATGCGAAGGTTGCAACAATGACCGTTCGCCCTGAGCCTGTCGAAGGGTGAACAATCGCAGCAGGGAAATCAGTGATTCGTATCGTCAGCGATGACGCGCCTCCGGGCGCGCCAATCTTCACAACGGTAATTCCCGTGCGCTGGGGCGACATGGATGCCGAGGGTCATGTCAACAACACCGGTTACTTCCGTTTCATGGAGGAAACCCGCATGCGCTGGGTGTCCGGCATGGGGCTGCCGACCAAGCCCCCGCACCCGGTGATCGTGCTGCTCAACGCCGCCTGCCATTACGCGCGACCGCTGGGTTATCCGGCGACCGTCGAAGTGGCACTGGCGATCGGGCGCTTGGGAAGCACCAGCGTGCAGACCCACTACATATTGCGCCATGTCGAAGCGGACGCGGTATGCGCCGAGGGTTATGCGACGCTGGTGTGGTATGACGTGACCACCAAAAAAGCAGTGGCGCTGCCGCCGCAGATCAGTACGGCCTGTGGCGGATAGTGAA
>JAKFUJ010000415.1 GCA_021732805.1 Betaproteobacteria bacterium
GACGTCGTAGCCGGCGTCGGCGGCACGCAGTGCCGCTTCCCGCCAATGCCCGACCACTTCGCTTATTTCCCCGCGGGTCAGCGCATGCGGCACCGGCGCGACATCGCTCGCCGCCATCGCGCTCGCGGATACGGTTTGCCACGGCGCATGACCGGACTTTGCATCCTCTGCCGTCAGCGGCCGATAACCTTCCCACGGCGAACAGCCCGAACCCTTGCGTCCGCCATGGCCGATCTGGATCGCGGGTATCGCGTCATGCTTGCGCAGAAAATCATTGATGCGCCGGTAACCGGGAACATGCGCATCGTTGTAGATTCCGGCGCAGTGATGTGATTTGCGTCCGCGCTCCTCGACTGCCGTTTCCTCGCAGAACACGATGCCGGCGCCGCCCAGTGCAAACTGCCCGAGGTGCACCAGATGCCAATCAGTCGGGCCGCCATGTTCCGACGCGTACTGACACATCGGCGACACGACGACGCGGTTGCGCGCGGTGACGCTTCCAAGGTTAATTGGAGTAAACAGCAACGGCCTGGGTTTTTCGGGATTCATGACAACCATGCAGATGAGTAGCGAGGAAAACCTGGGTTACTGTCGACGAATTTGCAATGCGCCACAGGCAGCTTCATCGGTCACTTGCCGTCGCGTTACTTTCATCACGACGGCCCGGAATGCTCACTTCCCGGAAAAGCTGTCTTCAACTTTTCCGGCATTCAGTACCGGCACCTTCGTCGACTTGCCTGGTGAAATCAGTTTGATAAACCATTTGTCATGCCGGTCCCGACAGCGGCGCCAAAACGATCAGCATGGCATAACGTGGCATGCAGCCCCCTTTGTCGACTACGTCAGCCATTTTATCCAATCACTATCCGTACGCTGCGATGACTTGAGATAAAACTGGTAACCCATTGTTTATGATCATTTTTTAAATCGATCTTTATCAACTTATAAGCACGCAGTCATGATAGCTGTATATAATTACAGTATCATGATACAGCCTCCAGATTCTTCCGCTGACGTAGAAACCGCAGTCCGCGATCTCCCGCCAAACACCCCGGTCGCGGTCGCTGTCACCGCACGCAGGCAAGGCCTGCCACTGGCCGCCGGCAAAGCCGCCGCAGGCTTTCCCTCTCCCGCAACAGATCATATCGACCAGTGCCTCGATCTGACCGACTACCTGGTGCTGCACCCGGAAGCCACATTCTTCCTGCGCGTCAAAGGCGACTCGATGACCGGTGCCGGTATTCATCATGGCGATCTGCTGATCGTCGACCGCTCCCTTGAGCCCGTGTCCGGTCGGGTGGTGGTCGCCGCCTTGAACGGTGAACTGATCGTCAAACGTCTGCGCCGCAGCGGCAGCCGGATCATGCTGAAATCCGAAAATCCCGTCTATCCCGATGTCACGGTGACCGACAATGATGACTTGCAGATCTGGGGGGTGGTGGCGCATGTGGTGCACACACCATGAGCAGCGCCATCGCACTGGTCGACGGCAACAATTTTTACGTGTCCTGCGAACGCTTATTCAACCCGGCGCTGGAACAGCGGCCGGTCGTGGTGCTCTCCAACAATGACGGTTGCGTGGTGTCGCGCAGCGAGGAAGCCAAGGCACTGGGCATCCGCATGGGAGTGCCGTTTTTTGAGATACGCCCGCTGGTCAACAGTCATGGCCTGGTGTGGCTCAGTTCCAATTACGCGCTCTACGGCGACATCAGCGCGCGAATGATGCGGTTGCTTGGTGAGTTCGCACCGTGCCAGGAAATTTACTCCATTGACGAATGCTTTCTCGATTTCAGCGGCATGCCCGGGAATGTTATTGCCCGCGGCTGCGCTATCCGCAGACGCATCCGCCAGTATCTGGGCATTCCCATCTGCACCGGAATCGGCGCCACCAAAACGCTGGCCAAACTCGCCAATCATGTCGCCAAAACCGGCAGGGAATACGGCGGCGTATTCGACTGGGCCGAATTGTCCGCCACTGAACAGACCGCCCTGCTGAGCCAACTGGATGTCGGCAAGGTGTGGGGAGTGGGCCGCAAGCTTGCACTGCAGTTGTTCCAGCGCATGAGTATCCGCACGGCGCTCGATCTGCAACGCGCCAACGCCATCGAGATCCGGAAAAAATTCAACGTGGTCATGGAACGTACTGTGGCCGAACTCAATGGCCAATCCTGCCTGGAACTGGAAGACATCGACACCCCCAAGGCGCATATCCAGGCCACGCGGAGCTTTGGCCGTCCGGTGACGGAGTTGAGTGAACTTCGGGAAGCCGTGATGAGTTATGTGATCCGCGCTGCCGAACGGATGCGGGATCAACACTCCGTCTGCAGCCAGATTTCCGTATGCATCCACACCGGAAGACACAATCCGGGAGTGCACCACTACAGTCCGTCCACCTTGATCCCGCTCGCGACACCGACTGACGATACCCGGCTGCTGGGCGTCGCTGCCCTGCGCGGCCTGACGAGAATTTTCAAGCCAGGTTACCGCTATAAAAAAGCCGGCGTGATGCTGGCCGGACTGGAAACCGCAGCCTCAATGCAATCGAGTCTGTTCACCGGCGAACAGCAGGCCCGCGCCACGCGCCTGATGACGGCCATGGACGTCATCAACAAAACCTACGGCATGAACACCGCGACATTCGCCGGTGCCGGCATTGTGCAACCCTGGCGCATGCAGTCTGCACGCCGGTCGCCACGCTGCACCACACGCTGGGATGAACTCGCCGTGGCCTGTTGAGTGCAGCCGAAAAACAGCGTAAATAGCGCTTTCAGGCGATCGCAGGC
>JAKFUJ010000256.1 GCA_021732805.1 Betaproteobacteria bacterium
TGAAAGCCGGCACCGACCCTTCGCGCGTCAGAGCCGTGTCCGACGCGCTGGCGAAAGTTGCCGCCAGCGATGATTACAAGAACTGGCTGAAAGACCAGTTCGCCGATGCCGACAGTTTCGTGCCGGCGGCAGCGGCGGCGGCGTTCATGAAGGGCGAACTCGACGCCATGCGCAAGTACGCACCGAAGAACTGATGCCTCGCGCGCGGTGCGCCGCCAACCGCGGCGTACCGCGACATGCCCACGCCACGTCACCATGCCTGTCACGCCATACACGCGCCTGCGTCGCATCGCGCCTTACACCGTCGCCGGCGGCGCCGGTGTGGTGTTGTTTTACATTGCCGCACAATTCGAATTCCATCGCCGCGCCGGCACCCTGGGCCCTGATTTCTGGCCGAAACTGATTCTTGGCCTGCTGATCATCGTCTGCATCTGCGAAATCACGCGCATCGTGTTCGCCAGGAATCCCGACAGCGACATCAGCGGCGTGCTGCAAAACATCGCCGGCGCCGACCCCGTCGCAGAATCTACTGAACCCGCCGACCGCCATCCGTGGCGACTGCTCGCCGGCATGGCCGCAACACTGGGTTACGTGGCTCTGGTCAGTACCACCGGTTTTTTCCTGACCACCAGCGCCTATCTTGCGGCATTCCTGATCATCGGCGGTTACCGCAACCACAAAGTCACTGCCGCATTAAGCCTCGGCGGCGCACTGCTGCTGATGTTCGTTTTCATGAAACTGGTTTACGTATCGCTGCCCATCGGCAGCGACCCCTTTGCACAAGTCACGCTGCTGCTGATGCAACTGATGGGCATTCGCTGAATGGACAACAGCCTCGTATTGCTGGCGCAGGGTTTTGTTCAGGTGATGCAACCGCTGAACCTGCTGTTTCTGGTCATCGGCATCGTACTCGGCCTGCTGGTCGCGGTGTTGCCGGGACTGACGCTGGTGATGGGCGTGGTGCTGGCGCTGCCCTTCACCTACGCCATGGATGTCATCCCGGCGATCATCCTGCTGACGGCGATGTACGTATCCGGCACTTACGCCGGCGCATGGACTTCGATCCTGTTCCGGGTGCCGGGCGAACCCATCGACGTGCCGCTGCTGTGGGACGGCTATCCAATGGCGCGCAAGGGCGAGGCTGCGCAGGCGCTGGGCTGGACGCTGATTGCCGCATTTTTCGGCGGCATGGTCGCGGCAGTGACCATGGTGCTGCTGGCACAGCCGGTGGCAAAAATCGCACTGACGTTTTCTTCACCCGAATATTTCGCGATCATTTTTTTCGGTCTTGCCAGCGTGGTATCGCTGGGCGGCGGCTCGCTGGCCAATGCGCTGATCAGCCTGTGCGCCGGCATCCTGCTCGCCACCGTCGGTGTTGACGACACTTACGGCGCGCACCGTTTCACCTTCGGCATACCGATACTCGTCGACGGCATCGATTACCTCGTCGTGATGGTCGGCGCCTATGGCCTCGGTGAAGTATTCATGCGCCTGGAGCAGGGATTCAAATCGCCGCAACTCGACAAGGTCGGCGACATCCGCACCCGGTTGCCGCGGCTCGGCGAAGCGCTGGCGATGAAAGCCACTTTCATCCGCGGCGGACTGGCGGGCATCATCATCGGCATCGTGCCCGGCGCCGGCGCCACCGTCGCCTCGTTCCTGTCCTACGGCATCGAAAGCCAGTACGGCAAAAACCGGCACAAGATGGGCAGCGGCGTCCCCGAAGGCATCGTCGCGCCGCAGGTCGCCGCGACGGCATCGGTCGGCGGCGCGATCATTCCGCTGGTGACCATGGGCATCCCCGGCAGCGGCGCCACCGCGATCATCCTCGGCGCATTCCTGCTGCACGGCCTGCAGCCGGGTCCGCAGGTGTTCCAGACTTCCAGCCACATCATCTATGCGATGTTCGCCTCGGTGTTCGTCGGCATCATCGTGATGTGCGTGATCGGTTACTTCGCCACCAAATTCATGGTCAAGGTGCTCGACCTGCCGGAAGTCATCGTCTCCGCCTACGTGGTGATGTGCTGCCTGCTCGGCGCCTTTGCCGCGCGCAACAACCTGACCGACGTCTGGCTGATGGTGATCTTCGGCATCGTCGGTTATCTGTTCGAACGCTTCCGCTTCCCGATCACGCCGATGGTGCTGGGCGTCATTCTCGGCCCGCTCGCCGAAAACAATTTCATGACCACGATGATCAGTTTCAGCAACGACTGGACCGTGTTCTTCACCCGCCCGGTCTCCAGCATCATCATGTGCGTCGCTATAATTACGCTGATCTACCCGCTGTTCTGCTACCTGCGGCAACAAGCGGGCAACAACCAGTAATCCAGGGAGTCCGCATGTCCGCTGTCGAAACGCCCGTCAGATCCGCCGCCGCACAAAGTGTCGCCACGCTGGTCGCCCGTGCGCGCCGCGCGCAGGCCGCCATCGCAAAATACCGCCAGGCCCAGCTCGACGAACTGGTCACTGCCACCGGCTGGGCGATCATGGAGCCCGCGCGCAACAAAATGCTCGCTGAAATTGCCGTGCGCGATACCGGCCTCGGCAACGTCGAAGACAAGATCAACAAAAACCATCGCAAAACCCTCGGCCTGTTGCGCGACCTGCAAGGCGCGATCTCCACCGGCGTACTCGCCGAATATCCGGAACTGTGCATTACCGAAATCGCGCGCCCGGTCGGTGTCGTCGCTGCCGTAGTGCCTTCGACCAACCCCGGTGCGACACCCGCCAACAACATCATCAACGCGCTGAAATGCGGCAACGCGGTGATCCTGTCGC
>JAKFUJ010000451.1 GCA_021732805.1 Betaproteobacteria bacterium
GTGACGCGCCCGCCCAGAACATCGGCCACCGCGGGCGGGATGCCCTTGTAGGGCACGTGAATCATGCTGATGCCGGCCGCGCGCTGCAGCATCTCGGCCGAGAGATGGGGCGAGGAGCCGGCGCCGGGCGTCGCGAACGTGAGTTCGCCCGGTTTCGCCTTCGCCAGCACAATAAGGTCTTTGATCGACTTCGCCGCAAAGGATGGCGCAACCACGACGACATTGGGCTGCGTATTCAGTTGCGTGACGGGCATGAAGTCCCGGCCCGGATCGTAAGGCAGCTTGGGGTAGAGGCCGGGATTGATGGCGAACGTCGTTGTGATCATCAGTATGGTGTAGCCGTCGGGCGTGGCCTTCGAGGCGATTTCCGTCCCGACGATGGTCGCAGCGCCGGGGCGTGAGTCGGCCACGACGTTCTGCCCCCACTTTGCGGTGAGCTTCTGCCCGATCAGCCGCGTGGTGATATCGAGGCCCCCGCCCGGTGCAAACGGCACGATCATGCGAATCGGCCTTTCGGGGTAATTGACGGCGTCCTGGGACACGGCAGTGGTGCTGAGTGCTGCCAGTGCAATTGCGGGAATGCAGGCAAGTTTCATGAGACTCCTTTTCAACGTAAACCCCGCACCCGGTTTTTCACCGCTTCCGGCGAACCCTCAAGATCCATGTCCGCAAGCGAGGGCCCGCACCGCCATGGATCGACGCCGAGCAGCACGCCGAGGATTTCCGCGAACGCACGATGCAGCGGCGCCGCGATGCCGGCTTGCTCGGCAAGCTGCACGCACGGCACGATCGCGAAGGGCAGGTCCACCAGTTCCCATTCGCGCCAGATGTCGGGCGGGAACGGCGGGAGAGACTTGTAAACGGGATTTTGCAGCGCCTCGTAGAAGGTGTTGCTCCGGAAACCGTAGTACTGCTCGATGGCCTTGGTCATCGGCGTGTGCACTACGCCGTAGGCCTCGCACACCAGCTTGCGCTCGGCGTCGAGTGCTTCGCCAAGAACGCCCGCTGCGGGCACCACGCATTCCTGGTAGAAACCGAGTTTCCTGCCGTCGAGTTTCGCACGCTCGGCGATGCCGATGGCCGGCAGCACCATTGCCGGGTGTACGATGAGGTTCAGGTTCTCGAGGCCGGTATCGAGTACCGACGAGGCGGCCAGGAAATCGGGGAACAGGGGCTTCAGCGCCGCCAGCGCCTCGTCCGAGCGCGCAGCCGGCACGGTGGCGATGCGGATACCGTTGCGCAGCCCCTTGGGCGTTACCACCGTGCCGTTGATCCGCGCAGCGTGTGTGGGCGCAGGCGCTTCAGTCACCAGCACATCGTCACGCCCTGCCTTGCGCAGCAGCGGCGTCAGCCGCGCTGCCGGCCAGTAGCCATGGCTCTGTACGTGCACGACGGCGCCGCGGGCGAAATCGGGAATCATTGCGCTGAACTTCTCTTCGAGTTGATGCATGTCGACTTCGATCAGCACGGCCTCCGCATCCTTCAGCGCTTCCGCGGTCGTGTCGCAGATTTTCGCGAGCCTGGCAAAGCCGGTCTTCTTCGAGATCAGGTGCTGCGCATCGCCGTCCAGCGTGAAGCCGCCCGCCTTGCGCAGCTCCGGGAGCTGATCTTTCTGCTCGGCAAATACCGCATATCGGACTTCGTGGCCCGACAGCGCGAGATCCGATGCGCACACGGCGCCAATCGCGCGCGCGGTATTACCGATGACTGCAACTTTCGACATGCAAACGCTCCCTTGAGCTAGCCATCATGCGGAGCGTGCGCAGGCGCGACCTCCCGGTTCATGCGGCATTTCCCAAGAGTCTACCGCGTCGGCGACGTGAAGCACCAGAATCCACGGCGCCTCCAAGCGACCGGAATCGTGGCTACCGGCTTATCGTCTTCGAACTCGAGAAACCAGATTCGATGGATCGTTTATCGCATCAAGATTTCCAGCCCCACCCGCGCCAATGCTTCATCCAGATGTCCGCCGTCATACCCGCCGACACCGATGCCGCCGAGGATCACGCCGTCGCGCATGATCACGACGCCTCCCTGCATGCCGGTCAACTGCAGATCGCCCATTTCGCTGATGCTGCGCCCCAGTTCCTTAATTTTTTTGCCGTTGGCTCCGGTGTCGGTTGCCATCACTGCAGCGGTGTAGGCCTTGCGGATCGCGTGACGGCGGCTGAACAGGCGCAGGCTGCCGGTCTGCGCGTAGGCAAGCAGGTTGCCACTGCTGTCGGCGATGGCGATGGCCACCACATCGTCCGGGGTCTGCATGGCTTTGCCGGTCATCGCGTTCATCGCGGCCTGTACTTTTGCAAAGGTCAGTGGCGTGTAGTCGGGCATTCGAAGCTCTCCTGAAAGAAATAAAAATCCGGGCGAGTGTTTTGCAGCGACGATGCGGACAATCAGCGCATGCCGGCAAGTCCACGCCCATCGACTGATCTCACCACCGGACAGTTGACGATGATGAGTGTCCGGGTCAGGCGGACGTCACCTTTTTCCTGGGCATCGAGGATGGCTTCTTCGGAATTGAGCAGACGAGGTGCCCGTCCCGGCAACCAATGCACAAACATGGCCTGCCACAGGGGGCTGTAGCTGCGATCTTTGTTGTCGGGTCCGGTCGGGCGGGGCGCCGAGGGGAAAATGACGAGTTGCTCTTTGTCGGGAAACATGTATACCCGATCCACTCCCGTTCGGGCGCCTGGACCGGCGTCCGCCGGAACGGCGGCTTCGGCGAGTCGCGGCACGTAGTTGACGCCCAATTCGCGAGCCATCCCGAGGTCGGATA
>JAKFUJ010000138.1 GCA_021732805.1 Betaproteobacteria bacterium
GCCGCCGCCATGTGGGTCGCACTGCCGAGCGTGCTGCCGACGGCAAATGACGGCCCCGCCGGTTCCTTGCGCAAACGCGCCATCAGCGCAGCGGCTGAAGTCGTTGCCGATCCCGCATTCACCGCGAAAACCGTGGCCTCGCTGAACAAAATGCCCAGCGGTGTAAAGTCGGTGTAGGCATACGGCGACTTGCCGGTCAGGTGGTTCGAGAAAATAATGCCCGACGCAATCGACAGGTAGTGTCCGTCACCGGCTTTTTCGTTCAGATAAGCCAGCGCCAGCGACTGGCCGGCGCCCGGTTTGTTGATGACCAGCGTGTTGGCAGTAACCATGCGATTTTCGCGCCAGATATTCTGCATGGTGCGCGCGGTGCGGTCGAAAACGCCGCCCGGGCCGGTACCGATAATAAATTCCACATTACGGTCTGGATTCCACTGCGCTGCAACAACGATTTCCGGGCACACGGCAGCCAACAGGGCGAGTGCAAAGCGTATCAGTTTGCGATTGTTGACCATGTCTGCCCTTTCACGCGATTGTTCATGGACACCTCCGCCGGCCGGGTTGCCCGGCCACAGCGAAACCGCTAGAGTCTGCTGCCAAGACGGGCAAGTCCTGCATCGTCACTGCATGGAGCCATCACCATCATGAATGCGCAACCCAAACCCATACCGGAATCCGCAGCAGCGGCTGCCGTTGAGCCTTCCATATCGCAGCAGATCGCGGAATTCGCTGCGCGCACCGGCTATGAAACCTTACCGGAAAATATCCGCGAGTGCGCAAAATTTCATATTATGGATGTCATCGGTACGGCACTGGCTGCCACCCGTTTTGATTTCGCCCACCATGCGCTGTCGGGGCTGACCAGCATCGCCGAGGGTGGCCGCAATTCGGTGATCGGCATGGGCATACGCCTGCCGCTGCGCGATGCGGTTTTGCTGAACGGCATACTCGCGCACGGCCTCGATTACGACGACACCCATCCCGCTGCGATCGTGCATCCCACCAGCAGCGCCTTTCCCTGCGCACTGGGTGTGGCTGAACATATCAACGCATCGGGCCGCGATTTGCTTGCTGCCTATGTGCTGGGTGTCGACATCGCCACCCGTATCGGCATTGCCGCCAAGGGCATGATGCACACCCAGGGATTTCACACCACCGGACTCGCCGGTCACTTCGGTTGCGCGGTCGCCGCCGGGCGCCTGTTCAACCTGAGTCCGGCCAAACTGATGCTGGCGCAGGGACTCGCCGGCAGCACCACCTCGGCAATGTCGGAGCATCGTGCCGACGGCGCCTGGAACAAGCGCGTGCATCCGGGTTGGGCGGGGGTCGGCGGCATCACCGCGGCGGCGCTGGCGCGCGGCGGTTTTGTCGGCACGCGCAAAATCTATGAAGGCGCCGACGGCCTGTTCCGCTCACACACCGGCAGCCGGCTGGCCGAAGTCGATCTCGCCGCGATGACCCGCGGACTTGGCGAGCAATGGCTGATCGAAGAAGTTGCGGTCAAACCGTACCCGATCTGCCATCTGCTGCATGCCTGCGCAGATTCCGCGCTGGCGATCCGCCGCCAGCACCATGTACGGCCCGACGATATCGTCAAGGTGCGCGCGCTGCTGCATCCCGATACCTTCCATTACGTCGCCGAGCCCGCGGACATGCGCCGCCGCCCGGTGTCGGACTACATGGCGAAATTCAGCGTGCAGTTTGTCGTCGCCGCCTGTTTCGTGCGCGACAGATTCGGCTTTGCCGAACTGGAAGCCGACGCACTGAACGATCCGGCGATACTCGCGCTCGCACAGCGCGTATCGCACGATGTCGACCCCGACTCGGCGTTCCCGAAATATTTCTCCGGCGGCGTGGTGGTCACGCTGAAGGATGGCCGCGAACTGGTACACATGGAAAAAATCAATCGCGGCGCCGGTGAACGCGCGCTGACCGGCGACGAAATCGCCGCCAAGTTCATGGAAAATGCCGAGCTGGTGATTTCGCGCAACCGCGCCGAAACCATCCGTGACTTTGTGCTGGAACTCGATCGCCACAGCGCGCGCGAACTGGGCAGACTGCTTGCCGGACAATAACAACATTGCATCCCGAGGAGGATAATAAAGTGAATAAAATCAATTACTTATTTGTTGCGCTGCTTGGTCTTAGTACCTGGTGCACCCAGGTGACTGCCCAGCCCTATCCCTCCAAATCCATTCGCATCATCGTGCCCTACGCCCCCGGCGGCGGCACCGATACCGTCACCCGCGCGCTGGCCCAGCGCATGACCGAGTCCATGGGCCAACAAATCGTCATCGAAAACCGCACCGGCGCCAACGGCATCATTGGTTCCGAAATCATCGCCAAGGCGCCGCCCGATGGTTATCACCTGCTGATGACCACCAACGCCCTCACCACCAATCCGTGGCTTTACAAAATGCCCTTCGACACCGAACGCGACTTCGCGCCGATCACGATGAGCGCCACCGCCTGCAGCCTGCTCGCGGTGCATCCATCGCTGCCGGCCAAAAACGTCAGGGATCTGATCACGCTGGCCAGACGCCAGCCGGGCAAACTGGTGATGTCGTCTTCCGGCGCGGGCCAGCCTTCGCATCTTTCAGGCGAACTGCTGAAGCAGATGGCGAAAATCGACTTCCTGATCGTGCAATACAAAGGCACCGGCGCGTCCCTCGCCGATCTCGCCGGCGGCCATGTGATGATCACCTTCAGCAGTGTGCCGGGGCTGATGCCGCTGGTGCGCTCGGGCAAGCTGCGCGCGCTGGGCACCAGTTG
>JAKFUJ010000015.1 GCA_021732805.1 Betaproteobacteria bacterium
TGTTATTAATTACAAATATTAATTTGTTATATAGAATGGCGAATACGAGGTAAGTCATTGAATTTAAATCAATTACGCTATTTGCGCGAAGTTGCCCGCAATGGCCTGAAAGTTTCAGAAGCGGCGGAAACCCTGTTTACGTCGCAGCCGGGCATCAGCAAGCAGATCCGCCTGCTCGAAGAAGAACTGGGCGTGACCATCCTTGTGCGCAACGGCAAACGCATTGCCGACATCACCGAACCGGGCCGTATCGTGCTCAAAATCGCCGAACGCATGCTGCGCGATGCCGACAACCTGCGCACCGTCGGCCGCGAATTCAAAGCCGGCGGCAGCGGCACGCTGGTCATTGCCACCACCCACACCCAGGCACGTTATGCGTTGCCGCCGGTGGTGTCGCGCTTCACGCAGCGTTATCCAAAAGTACGGCTGACGCTGCGCGAAGGCAGTCCCGAACAAATCGCCACGCTGCTGCGCGACGGCACCGCCGATATCGGCATCGCCACCGAATCGGATGAAGCTTTCACCGAACTGGTGACACTGCCCTGCGCGAAATGGACGCGCAGCGTGATCACGCCGCTGAAACATCCATTGCTCAACGCCAGCCCGCTGACGCTGGAAAAGATCGCCGCGCACCCGCTGATCACCTATGACTTTGCATTCACGGCCAATTCGCCGATCAAGCGGGCGTTTGACGATGCGGGCATCCAGCCCAACGTGGTGCTCACCGCGATTGCCGCCGACATCATCAAGGCCTATGTCGAAATGGGCATGGGCATCGGCATTCTCGCCAAGATGGCGTTCGACCCGGCGCGCGACCACGGCATCCGGCTGATCAATGCCGACCACCTGTTCGCGGCCAGCACCACGCGCATCGCACTGCGGCGCAATGCCTGGCTGCGCGGCTACATCTACGATTTCATCGAACTGTTTGCGCCGCGCCTGAAGCGCGACGTGGTCGAAACCGCGCTGAAAGACACCGCCCTGTCCTGAACAGGGCAGACATCGGCATCCGCCGGGGCTTTGCAATTGCGGTTGCCCTGCGGTAGCGTATGGGCAGGCGGGGAAACTATCCGTCTGCCGTTCAGATGTTTGCTCCTGTTACTCCTGTTCGATATCGCAACCCACAGGTGATTCCATGGTCGATTTAAGCCCCTCCCGCAGCCGTCGCGTCGTGGTCGGCTACGCAGCGCAGCTCCACGCAAACCAGGCGGGCACGACACCGCCCAACTCCAGCACAATCCGTTAAAAAGGAAACGCCATGTCCCGCATATCTTTGCATTCCCGTTCCGTCATTGTTTCGCTGTTCCGCAACACCCTCGCCACCCTCGGTTTCGCTGCACTGCTCGCCGCACCGGCGCTGGCGCAGCAGACACTCAAAGTCACCACGATCCCCGAAGAGGCCGCCACCGAGCAGATCCGCAAGTTCGGTCCGCTGACCCAATACCTCGAACGTACAGTCGGCATGAAAATCGAGTTCACGCCGGTGAGCGACTATCCCGCAGCGGTCGAAGCCCTGGTCAACAAACAGGTCGATTTGGTCTGGTTCGGCGGGTTCACGCACGTACAGGCGCAACTGCGCTCCGGCGGCAAGATCGTGCCGATCGCCCAGCGCGAAGAAGACACGCAATTCCGTTCGGTATTCATCACCCTGACCGATTCCGGCATCAAAACGCTGGCCGATCTCAAAGGCAAACAGGTGAGCTTCGGCTCGCAGTCGAGCACCTCGGGCCATCTGATGCCGCGCAACTTCCTGCTGCAGGCGAAGATCGACCCGGACAAGGATTTTAAGCGCGTTGCGTACTCCGGCGCCCATGACGCGACCATCGCCTCCGTCGTCGGTGGCCGTGTCGATGCGGCGGCGCTCGATATTACGGTGTGGCGCAAGTTCGTCGACGACAAAAAAGTCGACACGACTAAAGTGAACGTCTTTTACACCACGCCGCCGTACTACAACTACAACTGGTCGGTGCATGCCGACATGCCGGCCGCGCTGCGCGAACGCATCACCAAAGCATTGCTCGACCTGTCGATGGCCACGCCGGAGGGCAAGGAAATCCTGACCCTGAACCGCGCGACCAAATACATTGCAACAAAACCGGAAAACTACAAAGATCTCGAGACCGCCGGTCGCAGTGCCGGTCTGATCAAATAACCGCCCGAACTGCCCCGAACTTACCGGTACCCGCGTGCAAATCTCCATCGAAAGTCTTGCGGCCCGCCATCCGGCGGCCGCAGCCGGCAGCACGCCGGCGCTGAAACCATTGACCCTGGCCATACAACCCGGAGAGCAGATTGCCGTCATCGGGCCGTCAGGCGCCGGCAAGACCACGCTGCTCCATGCGCTGGCCTGTGCGCTGAAGCCCGCAGCGGGACGCTTGCAGTTGGACGGTGTTGATCCATGGTCCCTGTCCGTGGCGCAGTTGCAAAAACTGCGCGGCCGGCTGTTTCTGGCCCCGCAGACGCCGCCGCTGCCGCCCCGGCAGCGGGTCATCACCTCGGTACTGGCGGCGCGCTTGCCTCAGCAGTCATTGCTGGCCAGTCTGCGCTCGCTGTTTTATCCCACGCACATTGCCGAAGCCGAAGCAGCCCTGGGCCGGTTCGACCTCGCCGGTAAACTGTGGGACCGGGTCGACCGCCTGTCGGGCGGCGAACGTCAGCGCGTCGGCCTCGCCCGCGCGCTGGTGTCCGGCGCAAAACTGTGGCTGGTCGATGAACCACTGTCGTCCCTCGATCCTTCGCGGGTCGAGCTTGCCATCGACGCGCTG
>JAKFUJ010000413.1 GCA_021732805.1 Betaproteobacteria bacterium
GGCCGCAGCGGCCATCCATTGAGCGAGTCTACGAAGCAGTGGGCTGGGTGGCACGGCGCTGGCTTTAGTTGAGGAAAACATTTCATGAAACACTTGATCGAGAACACAAGGCAGACGAAAGAATAGTCGATAGTTATGAAAATAATTCTTAACAAGGAATGTTACTGACATGATGAGCATCCAGTTCTTGGGCGCGACCAGCACTGTCACGGGCTCGAAGTATCTCGTTCACGCCGCAGGCAAGCAGGTGCTGGTGGATTGCGGCTTGTTTCAGGGCTTCAAGCAACTGCGGCTGCGAAATTGGGGGCAGTTTCCTGTCGACCCTAAATCCATCGATGCAGTTGTGCTGACTCACGCGCATCTCGATCACAGCGGCTACCTCCCGCTGCTCGTCAAGAATGGCTACAAGGGACCGATATTCTGCACCGCGGCAACGGCCGATCTTTGCGGAATTCTGCTGCCCGACAGCGGTCACCTGCAGGAAGAAGACGCGCGCTATGCCAACCGCCGCGGTTTTTCCAAGCACCGCCCTGCTCTGCCGCTCTACACGGAGGAAGACGCGAAGCGCTGCCTGTCACAACTCCGTCCGGTTGAATTTGCGCAGTCCATTAAAATAGCGCCAGGTGTCGACATGCGCCTGCTGCTCGCGGGCCACATCCTTGGCGCCGCCATGATCGAAATGCGCTGCGAAGGCCGGATCTTGCTGTTCAGCGGCGACCTTGGACGCCCGAACGACCTCGTGATGCAGCCGCCCGCGCGCGTCGAGCACGCTGATTTTCTCGTGATCGAGTCCACATACGGCAACCGCCGGCACGATATGAAAGACCCACTCGACGTACTGGCGGACGTCATCACCCGCACGGTGGCACGGCAGGGCGTCGTGATCATCCCGGCATTCGCCGTGGGCCGGGCGCAAACACTGCTCTATGCGATTCACCTGCTGAAGATCGCGCGCCGCATTCCCGACGTGCCGGTCTATCTCAACAGCCCCATGGCGGTGGATGCGACCAATATCTATCACCGCCACCGTACTGAGCACCGCCTGACTGAAGAACAATGCAAATCGATGTGCACAACCGCAAAGTTCGTGAACAGTGTCGAAGAATCAAAGGCCCTGAACAACAAGCGTGGCCCGATGATACTGATTTCAGCCAGCGGCATGCTGACCGGCGGAAGGGTATTGCATCATCTCAAGGCCTTTGCGCCCGATGCACGAAACACCATTTTGCTGTCCGGCTTTCAATCGGGCGGCACGCGCGGTGCAGCACTCGCTGCTGGCGCTGAGACGGTGAAAATCCATGGCGAGCAAGTTCCGATCAGAGCGGAAGTCGCAACCCTGTCCAATCTTTCCGCCCACGCTGACTACGTTGAGATGCTCGACTGGCTCGGCCATTTTTCCGCGCCTCCCAGGCAAACATTCATCACGCATGGGGAACCCGCCGCAGCCGACGCGCTGCGTCAATCGATAGAGGAAAAATTGAAATGGCAATGCACCGTTCCTGAATATCTGGAGCGCGCATCGCTCGATTGATTTTTCTATATTAGAAACTGGAATTTAAATACAAATGACCACACACAATTCGAATACGCTTCAGCTTCGGCGACTGGGAATCGACACCTATGACGAGCCCGTGATCTATATGCGCTCCGATTGCCATGTTTGCCGGTCGGAGGGCTTCGAAGCGCACTCGCGCTTATCGGTTCGGCTCTCTGGAAAAAGCATTATCGCGACGCTGCACATGGTCACTTCCGACCTGCTGAATGTCAACGAGGCGGGCCTGTCGGAGGCGGCTTGGAAACTGCTCGATGCGCAAAACGGCGATCCAGTCACTGTATCCCACCCCGAACCCGTGGATTCATTGAGCCACGTGCGTGCGAAGGTCTACGGAGTACGCCTGGATGATGCAGCCATCCACGCGATTGTAAAGGACGTAGCGGCCCGGAGGTATTCCGACATTCATTTGTCCGCTTTCATCACGGCTTGCGCCGGGGACCGTCTGGACGTGCGCGAGACCATCGCCCTGACCCGGGCCATGGTGGCCGTGGGCGAGCAACTCTCCTGGGGCCGCGCTCCTATTGTCGACAAGCACTCCGTGGGCGGGCTGCCTGGTAATCGCACCACGCCGATTATCGTGGCGATCGCCGCCGCCGCAGGACTCACCATGCCCAAGACCTCGTCGCGCGCGATCACCTCGCCCGCCGGCACGGCGGACACCATGGAAACGCTGGCTCCAGTCGCCCTCGACATCACCACGATGCGCCGCGTGGTCGATCGCGAAGGGGGTTGCATCGTTTGGGGTGGCGCCATGCACTTGAGCCCGGCCGACGACATCCTGATCCGGGTTGAGCGTCCGCTTGATCTTGACAGCGAGGGGCAGATGATTGCCTCCATCCTGTCGAAAAAGGCAGCAGCGGGATCCACTCACGTTGTCATCGACATGCCGGTGGGTGCCACCGCAAAAGTCCGTGATCAAAAAACAGCACGATCCCTGAGCGCCCTCCTAACTGAAGTCGGGAAGGCAGTCGGACTCGAAGTCCGCGTAGTCATTACTGACGGAACACAGCCGGTGGGCCGAAGGATCGGACCGGCACTGGAGGCCAGGGACGTGCTGGCTGTCCTGCAAGGCACACCGGGTGCACCACTCGACTTACGAGACCGCGCCGTCCGCCTGGCAGCAGAGATTCTCGAACTGGCAAATAAGGCCACCGCCGGCGCGGGCATAACACTTGCGCGCGCGATCCTCGACGATGGTCGCGCCTGGCG
>JAKFUJ010000222.1 GCA_021732805.1 Betaproteobacteria bacterium
AATCCGCTGGTCGCCCGTCTGACCCGCCGTCGGGTGCCGCGCACGCTGGCGACGGCGCTGGTGCTGCTGTTGCTTTTGGCGGTTTTTGCGATGCTGTTGCTGGTTTTGTTGCCGTTGCTGATCCGCCAGACCAGGGCAATTGCCGAGCAGGCGCCGCTCTATTTCGATTGGCTGCGTACCGCGGTTGGGCCGCGGCTGGAACAGTTTTTCGGCATACAGCTGGATACTGCGATGGTGCGTGACTGGGTTGCCGAAAACATGGCGGAAATCCAGGATCTCGCGGCGAAAGTGCTGCCGTCGCTGAAGACCGGCGGGCTGGCCATCGTCGGTTTCCTGGTCAATCTGGTGCTGGTGCCGGTGGTGCTGTTTTATTTTCTGCGCGACTGGGATCTCATCGTGGCCGGCATTGACCGCCTGGTGCCGCGACGCATGCACCGCCGGGTGAGCATGATCTTTCGCGAAATCGACGACGTGCTGGGCCAGTTTTTTCGCGGGCAATTGCTGGTAATGCTGGTCATGGCGATGTTCTATACGGTCGGCCTGTGGTTTGCCGGCCTTGATTACGCGCTTTCTGTGGGCATGTTCGCCGGCCTGCTTACCTTCGTGCCTTATCTTGGGGTCATCATCGGTGTGGTGCTGGCGACGCTGACCGGGTTGTTGCAGTTCCAGGATGTGACGCAGCTAGTCTGGGTGTGGGCGGTTTTTCTCGCGGCTCAACTGATCGAGGGTTATGTGCTGGTACCTTGGCTGGTTGGTGATCGCATCGGCTTGCATCCGGTGGTGGTGATTTTTGCGCTGCTGGCCTTCGGCAGCCTGTTCGGTTTCTTTGGCGTACTGCTGGCATTGCCGGTCAGCGCCGCGCTGCTGGTGTGGGGGCGCTACCTGCGGCGTGATTATCTGGCGAGCGGCATGTACAGCGAATGAAGCAACTCGCGCTGGATCTGGCGTCACCGCCGCCGCCGACACTGGACAATTTTGTCGTCGGCGACAATGCCGAAGTCATCGCCGCACTGCGTGCTTTGGTGCGCGGCGAACATCTTGAACGTTTCATTTATCTGTGGGGCGGCGAAGGCAGCGGACGTACGCATTTGCTGCGGGCGGTGCTGCAGGCCTTGCGCGAATCGGGCAAAACGGTGCGACTGCAGGGTGACGGCGTTGATGCCGGTGAGCGGGCTGCCGATGAGGTGGTCGGCAGCGATGATGTGCAGCGCCTGGACGCAGTGGCGCAAAAGGAATTATTTAATATATTCAATATCTTAAAGGATGGCGCCGGTGTGCTGCTGGCAACCGGCGACGTGCCGCCGGCGCGGCTGCCGTTGCGCCCTGATTTATTGACGCGGCTGGCCTCGGGACTGGTGTATGAAGTGCACGCATTGAGCGAGAACGACCGTCGCGCCGCGTTGCGCGACTATGCCGCTGCGCGCGGCTTCGATCTGCCGGCGGAAGTGGCGGATTACCTGCTGACGCGTGCGCCGCGCGATCTGAGTTCGCTGCGCGCGCTGGTTGACACACTGGACCGGCTGTCGCTGGAGCAGAAGCGCGCGATTACCGTGCCGCTGGCGCGCGAGTTGCTGCAGGCGGCGCGACAGCGCGGTTGATCATCACCGATTGCAACTGAAACAGAAACGGAAATCTCGGATGAAGCTGGCCCTGTTTGACCTCGACAACACGCTGCTCGCCGGCGACAGTGATTTTGAATGGGCGCAATTCCTGATTGATCGCGGTGTGCTCGATCGCAAGACTTACGAGGGACGCAACCAGGCCTTCTACGACCAGTACAAGGCGGGCACGCTCGACATCCGCGAGTTTCTCGATTTCCAGTTGAAGCCGCTGTCGCAGCATCCGCGCACGGTGCTCGACGCCTGGCATGCCGAATACATGAAACAGCGCATCGCGCCGATGATCCGCAATTCGGCGCGCGCGCTGCTTGAAAAGCACCGCGATGAAGTGCGCGTGATCATCACCGCCACCAACAGCTTCGTCACCGCGCCGATTGCGCGCGCCTTCGGCATTGAACACCTGATCGCGACTGAACCTGAAGTGCGCAACGGTGAATTCACCGGCGGTGTCAGCGGCACGCCGTGTTTTCGTGCAGGCAAGGTCGAGCGCCTCGAGGCGTGGTTGGCGGAACGCGGTGAAAGTATAAAAAGTGTTTTAAAATCAACATTTTACAGTGATTCCCACAATGATCTTCCCTTGCTGGAACAGGTTGGCCATCCGGTGGCGGTGGATCCCGACGCCGCGCTGCGCGCGCATGCCGAAGCGTGCGGCTGGCCGGTGATCACCCTTGGTTAAATGGACAAATGAAGCCGGCGCGGGGGATCAGTTTGGGCTCTGATACGGCCATGTATAATCGCGCCGTTTTCACCTGCTGCGACGCGTAAGAGCCGGTATTCAAGGCAGTCTTCCCTGAATGCGCCGCCCGATTTTTGTTTTCGTCTGATTTCCGCATGATTCCTGCATGATCACCAAGCTGCTCGGCCGCGTGTTTTCGGGCCGCATGTTCAAATCCGCCAAGCCGCGGATCATTGCGGTACGCGAACATGGCATCACCCGCAACCGCATCGGCAGTTGCGCGCTGCGCACCTGCGACGCGTTGCAGGAGGCGGGATACAGCGCCTTCGTCGTCGGCGGCGCGGTGCGCGATCTGATCCTCGGCCGCGACCCCAAGGATTTCGATGTCGCCACCAACGCGACGCCGGAGGAGGTCCGCGACATTTTCCGGCGTTCGCGGATCATCGGCCGGCGCTTCAAGATTGTCCA
>JAKFUJ010000452.1 GCA_021732805.1 Betaproteobacteria bacterium
GGTCCTTGAGTTTTTCCGGGCTCATGAACAGGAACTGGTACATCACCGACAGCCGGTCCTGTGTGCCTTGCGGCAGCGTCACGGTTTCGCTGCGGCCATCGTGACTGAACGTCAGTGAGCCTGCGGCCCAGTCGAAATCGGCGTGTACGCGCCGCGCGTCACCGGTGCCGCGGGTGCCGTCAAAAGTCTTCGGACGCAGGCCGCTGTTGCCGATTTCTCCGCTGCTGGTGACGCGGCCGGGACGGCGCTGGATCAGCGCGAACACGCCGATGGCCTGGGTTTCACTGACGGCCTGATAGTTGTTGTTGCTGATTTCAAATGATTCCTGCATCACCGCGACCGGCGCGCCGTTCAGCGAGAGATTGTATTGCGCCTGCACCGCCTGCGGTGTGGTGGCCGCCGCCGATGCCGCCTGCAACAGGACGCTGCCCAGCAGCAACGCAGCAATCAACAGTTTGAACGGCGTTTTCATTGTTCGGGCGGCGGCGACAGCAGCGTCTGAGTTGCTGTGCGAATGCCGCGGATATGGACCCGGCCGTCATCGCCCAACGTGATGCGGTCTTCGCACAGCCAGCGCACGGCCTGCGCATAAATGCGGTGTTCCTCGGCCAGCACCCGCGCAGCGAGGGTGGTTTCATCGTCATCAGGCAATACCGGTACCGCGGCCTGGATGATGATCGGGCCGTGATCGAGTTGTGGCGTGACGAAATGCACCGTGCAGCCGTGGATGCGAACACCGGCGGCGAGCGCCTGGCGATGGGTGTGCAGTCCGGTAAATGCAGGCAGCAGCGAGGGATGGATGTTGATCATGCGTCCGCGATAACGGTTGACGAAGTCCGCGGTCAGCACGCGCATGAAACCGGCCAACACGACGAGATCGGGGTGGTGCGCGTCGATGGCTTTGGACAGCGCCGCATCGAAATCAGCGCGTTGCGCATGCTCGCGATGATTGACGATTGCGGTGGCCACACGGTGGCGCGCCGCCGTGTCCAGACCTTGGGCCGCAGGATCGTTGCTGATGACGGCGCAGATCTCAGCCGGCAGCCCCGCGGTCAGCAGGGCTTCCATGTTGCTGCCACGCCCGGAAATCAGTATTGCGATGCGTTTCAGGGCCAGTCCTTTTCCGTTTTAAACGATTAAACGACGACGGTTTGCGGCTCGCCGCGGCGCCGGCGCCGCACGCTGCCGATGCGCCAGACGCGCTCACCGGCGCGTTTGAGCAGTGCCTGCGCACGGGCGGCGTCCTGCTCAGCCACCACCACCACCATGCCGATGCCGCAGTTGAACACGCGGTGCATTTCGTCATCGGCGACATTGCCCTGCTGCTGCAGCCAGCGAAACAGCGGCGGCAGCGGCCACGCGCTTCCATCGATTTCGGCGGTCAGTGACGGTGCCAGTACACGCGGCACGTTGTCGAGCAAACCGCCGCCGGTGATGTGCGCCAATCCTTTGACCGGCAATTGCTTCATCAGTTTCAGCAGCGGCTTCACATAAATGCGTGTCGGCGCGAGTATCAGGTCTTTCAACGCGCGACCGCCGACTTTTGCTGACAGCTTTACATTGCGTTGTGCGATGATTTTGCGGATCAGCGAATAACCGTTGGAATGTGCGCCGTTGCTGCCGAGGCCGAGTATCACGTCACCTGGGCGGATGCTGCGGCCGTTGATGATGCGTTTTTTCTCGACCACGCCGACGGCGAAACCGGCGAGATCATATTCACCGGGCGGATACATGCCGGGCATTTCCGCGGTTTCGCCGCCGATCAGCGCGCAGCCTGCCATTGCGCAGCCGGCAGCAATGCCCTTGACCACGGCGGCGGCGGAATCGACGTCGAGTTTGCCGCAGGCGTAGTAGTCGAGGAAAAACAGCGGTTCGGCGCCCAGTGTCAGGATGTCATTGACGCTCATCGCGACGAGGTCGATACCGATGGTGTCGTGTCGCTGCCATTCAAAAGCCAGCTTGAGCTTGGTGCCGACGCCGTCAGTGCCTGAGACCAGCACCGGCTCGCGATAGCCGCGCGGTACAGCGAACAGTGCGCCGAAGCCGCCGATACCGGCCATCACCCCAGGGCGCATGGTGCGTTTGGCATGTGGTTTGATGCGGTCTACCAGCGCGTCGCCGGCATCAATGTCGACACCGGCGTCGCGGTAGGTCAGCGCTTTGCGCAATAGGCGCAATGGGCGCGATGCAGTTTTGCGTTTCAAGGGAGTCCTTGCAGTTGCAGTCGAATTCGCAATGTTTTCAGAGGGCCTGTATCGGGCGGCCTGCTAAAATAACGGCGCGGGGTGATACTTGCTTCAAAACCGGATCTGCAGCCGTGCCGGCCAGTTCAAACTATCGATGCGAATTTTATCTTAAATGGATACCACGGGCCGTAACCCGCAGCATCTCTGGCAGTGGCTGGTCGCCGTTGCGGTGGCCTGTGCTGCCGTCTATCTGCTGAGTCCGATACTCACGCCGTTCCTGTTCGCGGCAATTCTTGCCTACATCTGCAATCCGCTGGTCGCCCGTCTGACCCGCCGTCGGGTGCCGCGCACGCTGGCGACGGCGCTGGTGCTGCTGTTGCTTTTGGCGGTTTTTGCGATGCTGTTGCTGGTTTTGCTGCCGCTGCTGATCCGCCAGACCAGGGCAATTGCCGAGCAGGCGCCGCTCTATTTCGATTGGCTGCGTACCGCGGTTGGGCCGCGGCTGGAACAGTTTTTCGGCATACAGCTGGATACTGCGATGGTGCGTG
>JAKFUJ010000347.1 GCA_021732805.1 Betaproteobacteria bacterium
CGGCGTTGATTTGTAAAGCATCGGCGTTTCGATATCGATGAAGCCTTGGCCGTCCAGATAGTTACGCACCGCGCGCGCGGCACGATGGCGCAGCCGCAGATTGTTCTGCATTTGCGGCCGGCGCAGATCGAGAAAGCGGTACTGCAGGCGCACGTTCTCTGACAGCTGCTCGTCGTCGATCATGAATGGGGGGGTCTGCGATGCATTCAATACTTCCAGCGCAGTCGCCAGCACTTCGATTTCGCCGCTGACCAGATTGGCATTGGTGGTGCCGGCGGGTCGCTCCCGCACGCGGCCTTCGATGCGCACCACGAATTCGTTGCGCAAGCCGTTGGCAGTCGCGAATGTTTCAGCGCGATCGGGATCGCAGACGATCTGCACCAGACCTTCGCGATCACGCAGATCGATGAAAATCACGCCGCCATGATCACGACGCCGGTGCACCCAGCCGCACAGGTTCACAGTCTGGCCGAGAAGCTTGCGGTCAACCAGCCCGCAGTAATGACTACGCATATTCATAAGTAGTTGATTTTTATGGATTATTTTTTATCTCGGCTGACACCACGATGCTGCCACCATTGGCCGGAGCCACCACGCCCATCGATACGATGTACTTGAACGCCGCGTCAACCGACATGTCGATCTCAATGGCATCTTCACGCCGCACATAAAAATAAAACCCGTTGACGGGACTGGGCGTGGTCGGGATGAACACCGCGACGTAATCCTCGGGCAACTTTGCAGCCACCTCCACCGGCACATTGGTCTGAAACGCCAGCGACCACGCCTGTGGATGCGGATAACGCACCAGCAGCACTTTGCGAAAGGCATGACCGGTGCCGGAGAACAGCGTGTCGCTGACCTGCTTGACGCTGTTGTAAATGGTATTGACGATTGGAATCCGCGCCAGCAATGCCTCCCAGAACAGCACCAGGCGCTGGCCAAGGATGTTGGCGGCCAGCACCCCGGTGGAAAACACGATCACCAACGTCAGAATTACGCCCAGCCCCGGCACGTGCACGCCCAGCCAGTTCTCGGTGAGAAACGCCTGCGGCAGAAGCTGCAGCGAATAGTCCATGATGCCGACCAGCAGATCGAGCACCCACAGCGTAATCACCAGCGGCACCCAGACCAGCAAGCCGGTGATCAGATAACTCTTGATGGATGTTTTCTTGAACATTTATCGGGTAGTGGATGCCAGACTGAAAATCATGCGGCGCCAAGGCACAACATGACCGGCGTCGACGCGCATTTGGCGCGTCGAGCGGGCCTTCATGATCAGGTGGCTGCGGGTGTGACGCCTGCGCTACCGGATGCCTCGGCTTTGGGCTCGTCTTTTTTCACGCCTTCAGCCGGTTTGACTGCATCAGCTTTCGGTTTGCTGCCTTTATCCTTGAAATCCGTCGCATACCAACCACTGCCCTTCAACTGGAAGCCGGCGGCAGTAACCATTTTGTTGAATGTCTGTTTGCCGCATTCCGGGCAATCCGAAAGCGGCGCATCACTGATGCGTTGCAGGAATTCCTTCTGGAAACCGCACGCCCCGCATCGATACTCGTAAATTGGCATGGCGCACCCCAAAAAAACTGAAAAAACCAAAAAAGCATTATACCTTAGAAGGTTACGATGACTTCATGCGACAGATGCGGGCGCCAGCAGGGGCATACAAGCCGTCATCAACAGCACCATCCGCGTTGCACAAGTATCTCTCCTATAATCAAGGGCTTGTCCTCAGCGCACCGCAGACGGCCGGTTTTCCCGTAAACCACAGCATGCAATTTTCATGAAAAATTCGGCGCCACGCAGTCAAGCCCTTGTCGAACGCGCCCGCGCCGGGGGCCCCGCGCCAACCGCCGTCGTTTATCCGTGCAGCGAACCCGCACTGGCCGGTGCGCTGGAGGCCGCGACGGCCGGCCTGATCGCACCGGTGCTGATCGGTCCGCGCGCCAAAATCGAAAAAATTGCCGCTGCCGCGCAATTCGATCTCTCGGGCTGCGACTTGCTCGACATGGCGGATGCGCAGGACTGCGCCCGCCATGCCGCTGCACTGGCCAGCGACGGCAAGGTCGCGCTGCTGATGAAAGGCAGCCTGCATACCGATGAACTGATGGGTGTGGTGGTGGCGCGCGACGCCGGACTGCGCACCGAGCGCAGAGTCAGCCACGTATTCGTGATGGATGTACCCTCGCACGACCGACTGCTGCTGATCACCGATGCTGCGGTGAACATAGCACCGAACCTCGAAGCCAAACGTCATATCACGCAGAATGCGATTGACGTTGCGCATGCGCTGGGAATTGCATGCCCGAATGTCGCCGTGCTCTCCGCGGTGGAAACAGTCAACCCGGCGATACCCTCAAGCCTGCATGCCGCCGCTTTGCGCGACATGGCCGCCGAAGGCGGCATCACCGGCGCCATCGTCGACGGTCCTCTGGCATTCGACAACGCGATATCCGCGACTGCGGCGCGCATCAAAGGCATCGATTCACCGGTCAGCGGCGTCGCCGACATCCTGGTCGTGCCGGGACTGGAAGCGGGAAATATTCTTTATAAATCGCTGGTCTACATCAGCGGTGCGATAGCCGCAGGGGTGGTCATCGGCGCCAAAGTACCGATCATCCTCACCAGTCGCGCAGACAACGCGCACAGCCGCATTGCGTCGGCTGCAGTGGCCTGCCTGGTCGCGCGATCCTTCAACGGAGCGCGATAACCGGGAGGCCGTTGCTGCT
>JAKFUJ010000449.1 GCA_021732805.1 Betaproteobacteria bacterium
TGAATACCGTTGCCGCCGACACCAGCTTCGGTGAAGCCCTGTTCGCACCGCCGCCCAGTGCCGGAATCGAGCCGGTGAACCTGCAGACCCAGGTCCGCACCCGCGACGGCCGCGCCATCCCGGTGGAAATCCGCGCGAGCCGGATGACCGTCAACGAGGCGTCAAAATTCACCATCGTCATCCGTGACATCAGTGAACGCACGCGCTCGGAAGAACGGATGTGGCGGCTGACCCATTTTGACGAACTCTCCGGCCTGCCCAACCGCCTGCTGTTCCGGCAACTGCTCGAACAGGCGCTGCGCGACGCCAACCGCGAGAAAAAACCGATCGCCGTGCTGTTCATCGATCTCGACCGCTTCAAGCTGATCAACGACACCGCCGGCCACGACAGCGGTGACGAGGTGCTGCGCCAGGTTACCGCGCGATTGCGGCAATGCCTGCGCGAATCCGATCTCATCTCGCGCTTTGGCGGTGACGAATTCGCCGCACTGATGCGCGACATCGACGACCCCGAGGCCGCGCGCGCCGCGGCGACCCGCGTGCTGAGCGCGGTGGCGCAGGCCTACCATCTCCATGGCGAGGACTACCACCTGTCGGCGAGCATCGGCATCAGCACCTATCCCAGCGACAGCGCCGATGCCACCGCGCTGCTGCGCAATGCCGAACTGGCGATGTACCGCGCCAAGGATCAGGGCAAGAACAATTTCCAGTTCCATTCGCCGCAGATGAATGCGCGCTCGGCCGAACACGTCGCGCTGGAGCGTTCTCTGCGCCAGGCCGTCGAACGCGATGAATTCCTGGTGCATTACCAGCCGCAGATTGAAATTGCCTCTGGCCGCGTCATCGGCGCCGAAGCGCTGCTGCGCTGGAACCGCCCCGGCGCCGGCATGATGGCCCCTGACAAGTTCATCCCACTGGCCGAAGAAACAGGACTGATCGTGCCCATCGGCCGCATCGTGCTGCAACAAGCCTGCGCCGAAGCCCGACGCTGTCAGGATGCCGGCGCCACCGGCTTCCGTATCGCCGTCAACCTCTCGCCGCGCCAGTTCACGCAAAGCGAACTGGTGGCCGACGTACAACAAATACTCAAGGATTGCGGGCTGGCGCCGGAAAGTCTGGAACTGGAAATCACCGAAAGCATGGTGATGGACAATCCGGAGCGTGCCGCCGCCATCCTGCGTGAACTGCGCGCAGTCGGCGTGCAGTTGGCGATCGACGATTTCGGCACCGGTTATTCTTCGCTGAGTTATCTCAAGCGCTTCCCGGTCAACACCATCAAGATCGACCGTTCATTCATCCAGGATGTACCCGCTGATGCGGATGATGTCGCCATTACCCACGCCATCATCGCCATGGGCCGCAGCCTGCGCCTGGGTGTGGTCGCCGAAGGCGTGGAAACGGCAGCACAGGCCGATTTCCTGCGTGTCCACGGCTGCGACCTGATGCAGGGTTATCTGATCAGCCGGCCGGTGCCTGCAGCCGATCTTGGCAAGTTTCTGCAGCAATATCCCAGCTGGCGTCTGGACCCCGCAACCGGGAAGCCGGAATGACCCGCCGCCACATCCTGCTGGTCGAAGACAACCCCGATGATGAATCGCTGACCCAGAGCGCGCTGCGTCGCGGCGACTGGGGCGCGGAAGTCATTGTCGCGCGTGACGGTGCCGCGGCGCTGGAAACGCTGGCCGCAATGGCAGAGCTGCCGGATCTGGTGCTGCTGGATCTGAAACTGCCGAAACTCGACGGCGCCGAAGTCCTGCGCCAGATTCGCGACAACGACCGCACGCGGCGCCTCTGTGTCGTGGTGTTTACCTCTTCCGGCGAACCGCGGGATATCGCACTGTGTCAGGGTCTGGGTTGCAACAGTTACGTGATCAAACCGGTTGCCTACGAAAGCTACATCAGCACGGTGCAGCAGATCGGCAACTACTGGCTTGCGCTCAACGAAACTTCCATCCATCGCAATTAAAGCAGCGCGCGTATCCGGGACTTTCCTCACTTGCAGGCGCTGCGCCCGTCGTTCCAGCCCATCATGTAATCAGCATCATCGCGGTACTGTCTTTCATCGCGGCGCTGCGTGCCGCCGGCTGACGTGCAGCCATCGGCATGCCCGCGCTTGAATGTCGCTGAATACCCCGACAGATTAAATCGCGATTGCGGGTTTTTCTGTGGTGTTGGTGTACCGCACGCGGCGACCAGCAGCGCCAGCAGCGTGCAACCGGCCGCCCGTACCATGCCGGCGCTCAGCCCGCGCTCACCAGTTGCCCATTGCGGACTTTCACGTGCTGGCCGACATCAAAGACCGGTTGCGCGGCACGGATGGTGCGATAGGTATTGTCTTCCATGCGCACGCGGATTTCGTAACTGACGCTTTTGTTGATGTTTTTCTCGATCTCGTTACCCGCATAAGCGCCGGCGCCGGCGCCAACCACGGTCATTGCCGTACGGCCGCGACCGCCGCCGACCTGATTGCCGAGCAGACCGCCGACCACGCCGCCGGCCACCGCGCCGACCGCCGTGCTCTGGCCCGGGACTTCAACAGCACGAATACTGTCGACCACACCGCAATCCCCGCAACGCGCAGCGGCCATTGCCGGCGGCGCGGTTTTGCCGGCAGCGGCTTTGGCCGCTGCGGCTTTCGCGCGTGGTGTCGCATTGCCGTCGGCGCCGCCGCTCGCCGGCCGTTCAACTGCCGTCTGTGATTCCGACTGCGCCTGCGGCAATAGCCCGGT
>JAKFUJ010000268.1 GCA_021732805.1 Betaproteobacteria bacterium
GGACCCTCGCCCAAGGGGAGAGGGTGAGAACGGCCCTGCTTCACTGTAGTGAATCAGGGAAAGATTGATCGAAGGAGCAATGACATGGCGATTTTACTGACGGAAAACGCGGCACTGCAGATCAAGAGCCAGCTGGCGAAACGCGGCAAAGGCCTCGGCCTGCGCGTGGGCGTCAAGAAAAACGGCTGCTCGGGCTGGGCCTACACTTATGATTACGCCGATACGGTCAAAACCGAAGACCTGGTATTTGAAGCCTACGACACCAAGCTGGTCGTTGATGATGAAAGTCTCGAGGTGCTCGACGGTTCGACTCTGGATTTCGTCAAAGACGGACTGAAGCAGATATTCAAGTTCAGCAATCCCAATGTCGATGCCACCTGCGGCTGCGGTGAGAGCTTCAGTGTGAAAAAAGAAACCCAGGCGGAAACCTGAGCGGAAAACTGGCAAGCCCATGAGCAGCGTTTTAGACAATCTCGTCAGCCAGCCCTACAAGCACGGTTTCGTCACGGACATCGAGTCCGACACGGCGCCCAAGGGGCTGAGTGAAGACGTCATCCGCATGATTTCGGCGAAAAAGAAGGAGCCGGAGTGGCTGCTGGAGTTTCGCCTGCAGGCTTATCGTCATTGGCTGACGATGACCGAGCCGCAGTGGCCGAACGTGCATTACCCGAAGATTGATTTCCAGGCGATCAGCTACTTTTCCGCGCCCAAGCCCAAGCTCAAGAAAAGCATGGATGAGGTCGATCCGGAATTGCTGCGAACCTTCGAAAAACTCGGCGTACCGATGCACGAGCGTGCCGCGCTGGCCGGTGTGGCGGTGGACGTGATTTTTGATTCGGTGTCGGTGACCACGACGTACAAGGAAAAACTCGCCGAAGTCGGCATCATTTTTGGCTCGATTTCCGATGCCGTGCGCGACCATCCGGATCTGGTGCGCAAATACATGGGTTCGGTGGTGCCGACTGGTGACAATTATTATGCCGCACTGAATTCCGCGGTGTTCACCGACGGTTCGTTCTGCTTCATTCCCAAGGGCGTCAAATGCCCGATGGAGCTGTCGACCTATTTCCGCATCAACACCCAGGATTCAGGGCAGTTCGAGCGTACGCTGATCGTGGCCGAGGAGGGCGCGCAGGTGTCGTACCTCGAAGGCTGCACCGCGCCCAAATTCGATACCAACCAGTTGCACGCGGCGGTGGTCGAACTGGTGGCGCTGGACGATGCCGACATCAAGTATTCGACGGTGCAGAACTGGTATGCGGGTGACGAGAACGGTGTCGGCGGCATTTACAACTTTGTCACCAAACGCGGTCTGTGCAAGGGCCGCAACTCGAAAATTTCCTGGACCCAGGTCGAGACCGGTTCGGCGATCACCTGGAAATACCCGTCCTGCGTGCTGCTCGGCGACAACTCGATCGGCGAATTTTATTCGGTGGCGCTGACCAATCACCGGCAGCAGGCCGACACCGGCACCAAGATGATCCACATCGGCAAAAACACCAAAAGCACGATCATCAGCAAGGGCATCTCGGCCGGAAAATCCAACAACAGCTATCGCGGACTGGTCAAAATCGGCGCCCGTGCCGAAGGCGCGCGCAATTTTTCGCAATGCGATTCGATGTTGATCGGTGCGCAGTGTGGCGCCAACACCTTCCCTTATATCCAGGTGCAGAACCCGACGGCGAAGGTCGAGCACGAAGCAACCACGTCGAAAATCGGCGAAGACCAGCTGTTTTATTTCCAGAGCCGCGGCATCCCCACCGAAGAAGCGGTGTCGATGATCATCAACGGTTTCTGCAAGGATGTTTTCCAGCAACTGCCGATGGAGTTCGCCGTCGAGGCGACCAAACTCCTCGGCCTGAAACTTGAAGGTAGTGTGGGTTAAAGATCAAGATCAATTTACAGGATACGCAGGATGAACAAGATAGACCCGTGTTGTTTTTATCCTGAAAATCCTGTCCATCCTGTTAATTTTTCTTTGTTTTCTCTGTGATCTCTGTGGCGAAAGATTTTAGGTTTTAAGAATATGATCAACAGCAACGCAAAAACAATTATCGAAGTACGCGACCTGACCGCCACCGTGGCGGGTGTGGAAATATTGAAAGGCATCAACCTGACGGTGCGCGCCGGTGAAGTGCACGCGATCATGGGGCCCAACGGTTCCGGCAAAAGCACCTTTGCCAAAGTGCTGGCCGGCCATCCGGCGTACACCGTCAAGGGCGGCGAAGTGCTGTTCGAAGGCAAGGACCTGTTTGCGCTGGCCTCCGACGAACGCGCCCGCGCCGGCATTTTTCTCGGCTTTCAGTACCCGGTGGAAATCCCCGGCGTCACCAACAGCGCCTTCCTGCGCCTGGCCTACAACACGGTGCAGGGCGGTCGCGGCAAGGATGAACTCGATCCGCTGGAGTTCGACGACCTGGTGCGTGAAAAAATGAAGTTGCTGGAAATGAGCCCGGAGTTTCTGAGTCGCAGCATCAACGACGGTTTTTCCGGTGGCGAAAAAAAGCGCAACGAGATTCTGCAGATGGCCTTGCTTGAGCCGGTACTGGCATTGCTCGACGAAACCGACTCCGGTCTGGACATTGACGCATTGCGCGTGGTCGCCGGCGGCATCAACCAACTGCTGACTGCCGACAATGCCTGCGTACTGGTGACGCATTACCAGCGCCTGCTTAATTACATCACACCGGATCATGTGCACGTGATGTCGGCCGGCCGCATCATC
>JAKFUJ010000309.1 GCA_021732805.1 Betaproteobacteria bacterium
GATGCGCGGATGCTTGACGCCAATGGCCGTCTGCAGACTCGAACGCGGTTTCAGCCGGGCATTGCGCCACAGTGAGGCTATACGCGTGACCAGACCGGCGCAGGTCAGCGCAATCGCCCATGCACCCAGACCGACGGTCAGCGTTTCGCCCAGCACAGCCGCCAGCACGGTCGCCAATGTGACACCGGAAGCGCTGCCCAGCAGCGTGAAATTCACCAGCGTCAGCGCGCTGGCCCACTCCTGCAGGAATTTGATACAGGCATAGATCATCCCGGTACACAGGAACAGCGCGAAACACACGACAGTACCGGCAGCACCCAGCCACAGCGTTCCCGGGCATCCTTGCCAGTGTGCCCAGCCACTGGCCGCCACGATGGCCATGAACACCGGCAAAACAATGACCTCGCGCGACAGCCACGAAGTACGCCACATCGCCGCCGCGCGCCACGCACGCTCGGGATGGCCGAGATGGAAAAACGAAGCCAGCAATCCCGCGCCCAGCAATAGCAGTGCAATCCCATGGCCCGCCCAGTAAAACTTTGTCGATGGCGCAGCCAGTTGTCCTGCTGACGCCAGCAGTTCAATCGCGAACAAAGCCAGAAACAAACCCTGACCGGCGCCGATCAGCGTGGTCAGAAAAATGACTGAAAATGCCGGATTCATGGAAAGACGGTGATGAGTTATGAATGATGAGTGATGAGCGTGAAACAGGAACACCCGGCGACATATGCGGTTTGCGACACAAATAGATCCGTCATCTCCGCCGCTACCATGACGTCACGTCATCCAGCGACGGATCCTTGACGCCGGGCTTGGGCAACCTGCCGTCGATTTTCAGCGGATTGTCGGCGCGCTCCAGCTCGTCCTCATGGATGCGCATCTCGGTTTTGCGGCGCGGCAGGTAGTGATTGGCCGGTTGCGTGCCCCACTCCGGCATCAGCGCATAACCCGCGCTTTCGCGGATGGCTTTCGACACCACGGATTCCTCGTCGTGAATGTCGCCGTAGAGGCGCGCATTGGTCGGACAGGCCAGCACACACGCCGGCTTGCGCTCGGCTTCCGGCAGTTTTTCGTCATAGATGCGATCCACGCACAGCGTGCATTTTTTCATGACCTTCTGGTGTTCGTCGATTTCGCGCACGCCGTACGGACAGGCCCAGGCGCAGTACTTGCAGCCGATGCATTTGTCGTAATCAACCAGCACGATGCCGTCTTCCGGGCGTTTGTAACTGGCGCCGGTCGGGCACACCGGCACGCACGGCGGATCCTCGCAATGCAGGCAGGACTTCGGAAAATGCACGGTCTGCGTGTCCGGGTATTCGCCGACCTCGAAAGTCTGCACGCGGTTGAAAAACGTACCGGTCGGATCCTTGTCGTACGGGTTGTCATCCGACAGGAACCCCGCTTCGCCGGAAGTATTCCACTCCTTGCAACTGGTGACGCAGGCATGGCAACCCACGCAGACATTGAGATCTATAACCAAGGCTAATTGAGTCATTTGAAATCCCCCTTACCAGCAACAAAGGCCTGCCACAGCTTTCTCACCTTGTTGGTTCCGGGAGCAGCAGGCAGCGGCGCAAACTGCGGCGAAGTTTCCGCCGGTTCGTCGGCGCCGGCTTTACAGATGCGCACGCGCACGTCATACCAGCCGGCTTGTCCGGTGACCGGATCGGAATTCGAGATTCGCCGGCCATTCGCTGTTTTCAGTTCTTCGGCAATCACGTGATTCAACAGAAACCCCCGCTGCGCCTCATTGGCATCCGGCGCCAGATGCCACGCCCCCTGTGCCTTGCCGATGGCGTTCCAGGTCCATACCGTGCCGGGCTCCACCGCCTCGCTGGTGCGGCACATGCAACGTACTTTCCCGTGCATCGATTCGACCCAGATCCAGTCATCATCCGCCACGCCCAGATTTGATGCCGTTTTTCCGTTTATAAACAAATAGTTATGAGTGTGTATCTGGCGCAGCCATGAATTCTGCGAATCCCAGGAGTGATACATCGCCATCGGCCGCTGAGTGATCGCCGACAGCGGGAAACTGGTGGTGTCGGTGCATTGCACTTCCAGCGGTGCGTAATAAAACGGCAGCGGATCAAAGTAGGTTTCAATACGCTCGCGCAGATCCGCCGGCGGCCGCCGCGCGGAATCACCCCGACCCTGCGCGGCCATGCGGAATTTCTGCAGCACTTCCGAATAAATCTGGATCACGATCGGGTCAGCGTAGCGCCGCAGCCGGGTGCGCTGTGCCCATTCGTGATAACCCTGATTCCAGTTGCGCATGTATTGGTAGGAGCGCGGCAGTTCGTGGTGGAACACGCAATTATTCTTTTCGTACATTTCCCATTGGCGCGGATTCGGCTCGCCGATCATGGACTTGCTGCCGTCGGCGCCGCGCCAGCCGGCAAGAAAACCCATCCCCGATCCCGGCTCGGTTTCATGGTTGATGATGAAATCCGGGTAGTCACGATATTTGCGCGTGCCATCAGGCGTCACGAACGCCGGAAATTTCAGCCGCGCCCCCAGCTCAATCAGCACTTCCTGAAACGGTCTGCATTGTCCTTTCGGCGGCACCACCGGCACCCGCACCGAATCCACCGGGCCGTCGAATTCCGAAATCGGCCGGTCGAGCATCGACATCACGTCATGGCGCTCCAGATAGGTCGTATCCGGCAGCACCAGATCGGCGAATGCCGTGGTCTCCGACTGGAACGCATCGCAGA
>JAKFUJ010000192.1 GCA_021732805.1 Betaproteobacteria bacterium
GACGGTGAAACCGCTGTTCTTCAGGGTCCGGGCAACTGCCTGGCCCATGTCACCGGGACTGATGACGCCGATATTCCGTATTTTCATGTCGATTCCATTCAAGGGATGGTGATGCCGTTGCGATAAAATACACGCCACTGCTTTCCTTCAACAAGAACATTCTGATTCCGTGATGCGGATTCTGCGATCTGGCTGTATCAACCGGGTTGCGCGTTTCGCGCCGACATGAACCTGCCCCCGATTTTCCGCATTGTGCTGCTCAGTGTGCTGACGCATACCGCCTACAAGGGCAGCAAGGTGCTGATGTCGCTGTCGGCGCTGGAGCTGGGCGCCAACGAGTTTTTCGTCGGCATGCTGTTTTCCACGTACGCGCTGTTTCCGCTGTTGCTGTCGGTGTACGCCGGCAAGATTTCCGATCGCATCGGATTCAGGAAACCGATGCTGTTTGGCACCATCGGACTGCTCGGCGGACTGCTGCTGCCTTTCCTGTTCCCGCGATTGGAAGTGCTGTATGTCGCCGCGGGACTGATCGGCTGCTGCTATATTTTTTATACCGTCGCCGTGCAGCACCTGATCGGGGCCATGGCCGAAGGCCTCGACCGCACGCGGAACTACAGCTGGTTCAGTCTCGGCATCGGCATGACTGCGCTGCTCGGCCCGACCTCGGCCGGTTTCCTGATCGACGCCGTCGGTCATCGCGCAACCTTTGCGGTGATGGCGGCGATGCCGGTGATTCCGATACTGTTGCTCGGCCTGCGGACCGGCTGGCTGCCGAAGACTTCCCACGTTTCGGTGAGCAAGGCGGACAAGGCGACTCATCGTCTCAGTGATCTGGTGCGCAATCAGTCGCTGCGCCGTGCATTGATCACCGCCGGCATCATCGAAACCGGACTTGAACTCTACAATCTGTTGCTGCCTATTTACGGCCACAGCATCGGGTTGAGCGCCTCGCAGATCGGCTTGATTCTCGGTGCTTTCGGTTTTGCACTGCTGATTGTGCGCGCAGTGATGCCGCACATGGTGAAACGGCTGGGCGAGGAACGGCTGCTGGCCTGGTCATTGCTGCTGGGGACCTGCGTATGCCTGGCATTTCCTTTTGTCACCGGGTTTGCGACGTTGATTGCGATTTCGTTTGTGCTGGGCCTTAGTCTGGGATGCGGCAGTCCGCTGTCGATGATGCTGGCTTACAACCGCGCGCCGGCGGGGCGTTCCGGCGAGGCCATGGGTTTGCGCCAGATGGTCAACAAAGGCACGGAAGTGCTGGTGCCTTTTGTATTCGGTTCGCTGAGTGCCGCTTTCGGCATGGTGCCGGTGTTCTGGCTGGATGCGGTACTGCTGGCGATTGCCGCCGCATTGATGCGCAAGGATGCCGTCAGTGTGCGCAAGATGCCGGTTGACCAATAAACTCCGGCCCGATGCAGCTGCGTGCCTTCTGGTTTTTGTCAGGTAAGCTTCTCATCGGGTTGCGCTGACAGCATGACTTTTCGCGGTATCGCAATAGGCAAGGTTAAATTATATGAATAAAATCAATTGGTTATTGATTTTCATCGGGTTGATGCTGAGTTCTGCTGCGCAGGCCGCTGCACCGGAGACCTTGAAGTTCATCAGCGGCGACGGCAAGACCACGCTGACCGCGTATGTGTTTTTGCCGACGCAGCCAGGCCCGCATCCGGGGGTGGTCATGCTGCACGGCCGTGCCGGACCTTATTCATCGCTGAAGCGCGGTCAGCACAATGCCGATGCGCTGACCATGCGTCACAAGATGTGGGGCAGCTTCTGGGCCGAGCGCGGTTACGTGGCGATGCATGTCGACAGCTTCGGGCCGCGCGGCTACGGCGACGGTTTTACAAAAAATTCCTACAACAGCCGGCCATTGGAAGTCAGTGAGCAGTTCGTGCGGCCGATGGATGCCTATGGCGCGCTGGCTTATTTGCGCACCCGGACTGACGTGATCGCGGATCGCATCGGCGTGCAAGGCTGGTCGAATGGGGGTATGACGGTGCTGGCGGCGATGGGGCCGCGACCGCCGGGACTGGACAAACCGACGCCGCTCATCGGATTTCGTGCAGCGATTGCGCAATATCCGAGTTGCCGGGTGCAATCGGCTGAGCCTGAATACGCACCTTATGCGCCGATGCTGATGATGGTGGCGGAAGATGACGATGAAGTGTCACCGACAGTATGCCAGTCGTTTGCTGAAAAAACACGCGGAAAAGGCGCCGGTCTGGATTTTGTCTGGTATGACGGTGCGCATCATGCGTATGACGATCCGGGCAAGACCAAACAAAGCCATGAACCCAACCGACTGGCGTTGCAGGATACGCTGCGTCGCGCGGAAGCTTTTTTTGCAAAATACCTGCGGCCCTGAGTGATGACGGTTTCCGGTTTGTTGCGAATTGTCGGTCGACTGTTTTGCACAGTCTGGCTTGTTGGATGTTGTGCAATTGGTGCGCAAGCCGCGGAGTCGTCGCGTTCGGCGATTGCTTCCGCCCATCCGCTGGCCACTGCCGCCGGCGAAGCGATGCTGGCGCGCGGTGGCAATGCGTTTGATGCGGCAGTGGCGGTGGCTGCAGCGCTGGCCGTCGTCGAACCTTATTCATCCGGACTCGGCGGCGGCGGATTTTTCCTGCTGCATCGGGCAACTGATGGTCATCAGGCGATGATCGATGCGCGTGAAACCGCGCCTGCC
>JAKFUJ010000248.1 GCA_021732805.1 Betaproteobacteria bacterium
CTACAGCGCCCCGTACAGTTCCAGTGTGTCGGCTTTGACTGCGCCCGGGGCAACCGACCCGGGGTAATAATATTGCAGCAGGCCGATGTCGTAACCGAAGTCGCTTTTGCCGAACGCGCCTTTGAAGCCGCCGTAGAAGTCCATTTCCAGACTGCCGCCGCCGTTGTAGGCGCCGAAGTCGCGCAGCCAACTGATGTTCGACATCCAGATGCCGGCGTAAAAGCCGCTGGAATGGGCGTAGTCGAACCCGCCCTGCAGCGCCGCTTCCTTGTCGGTCTGGGTCAGGCCGCGGAAAATATACTGGCTGTAAATGCCGACGTTGCCGGTCAGCGTGTGCGGCGAATCTGCGGCGGATGCAAACGCTGGCACCAAGGCGCTGGCAACGAGTCCGGCGATGATGGTCTTCTTGAACATGTTTTTCCTTTTCAGTGTGTAGGCAGATATGCAATAAAACTGCGAGAGGCATTCAGCAGTTACCGTGCCAGATAAAAATTTATTTAAAAACAAATACTTAGTAAACTTTTTGGTTTGTAATCGAGTTGTCATTGCACCGGGATGGTGCGCACCCCGGCGTCTCGGCACCATGTTGCGGCACGCTCCCCCAGCGTGAGGCGTACAACGTGGAATCGGGTTGTTCCAGGGTATTGTTGTTACACTCGATTGCGGAATGCCGATGAGGATCACATGGACCAAAAATTGCTCGACGAAATCAACGAAAAAATGAAAACCCTGCTGGCGCAAGGGCCGGTTGCCGACATCGAGAAAAACATGCGGGCGCTGCTGGCCGGGATGTTCAGCCGGCTGGATCTGGTCACCCGCGAAGAATTTGATGTGCAGCGCGAGGTTTTGCTGCGGACGCGGGCAAAACTGGCCGAGCTTGAGAAAAAAGTCGCTGCGCTCGAAGCCGAAACATCCCGGCCCCCGGCCAGCCGCTGAGCCCAATCTGGCGGCCGGGTTTGGTTGAGCCGCAGTCAGCCGGATCGCGGCCGCAACCGTTGTGACAGTTTGAATATCCTGAGAAAGCGTTGATTCCAAGTGTCACTGGCCGTTCTCTACAGCCGCGCCCTGTCGGGCATGAATGCTCCGCTGGTGACTGTCGAGGCCCATCTCGCCAACGGTCTGCCCAGCTTTACCATCGTCGGCTTGCCCGAAGCCGAGGTGAAAGAAGCCAAAGACCGGGTCAGGGCTGCACTGCAGAACGCCCAGTTTGAATTTCCGGCACGGCGCATCACGGTCAATCTGGCGCCGGCAGATCTGCCCAAGGAGTCGGGCCGTTTTGATTTGCCGATCGCGCTGGGGATACTCGCGGCTTCGGGGCAGATACCGGATCGCGCATTGCGTGAACATGAATTCGCCGGCGAACTGGCGTTGACCGGCGAACTGCGACCGGTGCGTGGCGCACTGGCGATGGCGCTGGCCGTGGCCGGCGACGGTCGCGCCTTCGTGTTGCCGGCGGCGAACGCGGCGGAAGCGGCGTTGGCGGAACACGCGACCATATTTGCCGCGGCAACGCTGGGCGAAGTTTGCGCGCATATTGCCGGACGCTCATCGTTGCCGCGGGCAACCCCTGCCGCAGCGGCCGAGGCGCAGGTGATTCCCGACCTGCTCGACGTCAAAGGCCAGAGCCATGCGCGCCGCGCCCTCGAAATCGCTGCGGCCGGCGGCCACAGTCTGTTGATGGTGGGTCCGCCCGGCACCGGCAAAACCATGCTCGCGCAACGATTGCCCGGCATTTTGCCGGAGATGACGCAGCAGGAGGCCATCGAATCGGCAGCGATACAGTCGGTGGGCAGCAACGGATTCGACGTCAGGACATGGAAGCAGCGGCCTTATCGCGCGCCGCATCACACGGCCTCCGCAGTAGCGCTGGTCGGTGGCGGCAGCAATCCGCGACCCGGCGAGATTTCGATGGCCATGCACGGCGTGCTGTTCCTCGACGAATTGCCGGAGTTCGAACGGCGGGTGCTCGAAGTGTTGCGCGAGCCGCTGGAATCGGGACGCATCACCGTGTCGCGTGCCGCGCGGCAGGCGGATTTTCCGGCGCAGTTCCAACTGGTTGCGGCGATGAATCCCTGTCCCTGCGGCTATTTGGGCCACTACAACGCGCGTTGCCGTTGCACGCCCGATCAGGTCGCACGCTACCGTTCGCGCATTTCCGGGCCGTTGCTCGACCGCATCGATCTGCAGATCGAAGTGCCGGCGCTGGCGCAGGAAGATCTGACGCGCAATGCCGGCGGCGAGTCTTCAGAGATCGTGCGTGTGCGTGTCGCAGCAGCCCGTGACCGCGCGCTGGTGCGGCAGGACAAACCAAACACAAGATTGGCGACGCGTGAAATCGAACAGCACTGCGCGCCTGATACACAGGGCGAAACCCTGCTCAAACAGGCCATCGTGCGCCTCGGTTTGTCGGCGCGTGCATATCACCGCATTCTCAAAGTCGCGCGCACCATCGCCGATCTCGCCGGCGTGAAAGCGGTTACCGCTGCGCATATTGCCGAAGCCATACAGTACCGCAGGCTCGATCGCGCATGAACGCGGAATCATCGCGGCAGACTGCGCCGGTCGCGATGCCGGCGCTGGCCATCATTCTCGCCGCATTGGCGATGATCGGCCCCTTCACCATCGATACCTACCTGCCTTCTTTCCCTTATCTTGGCGCCGATCTGCAGGCGACCCCCG
>JAKFUJ010000061.1 GCA_021732805.1 Betaproteobacteria bacterium
CTTCAAAGTTGTGGCCGGGCAAGGTGGTGACTGAAGTGGTGCCGGCGGTGACGTTCTGGGAAGCCGAGCCCGAGCATCGGGATTACCTGCTGCGCAACCCGAACGGTTACACCTGCCATTTCCCGCGTCCGCGCTGGTTGCTGCCCAAACGCGCCGCTGCCTGAGTGGCGGCGTTTTAGCGCGCGGACAGCGCGGTTTGTGCTTCTGCGCTGCCGATCATGCGTCGTCCGCTGTGGCCGACGTCAGGGACTTCCACCAGTTGCCAGTTGAATGGCCAGCCGCGATCCCCGGCCAGTTGCTGCGCGGCGCGGAACGCGTTGCGACCCCGCTGCAGACGATTGCTGCCCTGACGCTCGGCGCCGGCGCTGACATTGAGATCAGCGCCGCGCTGGATGTCCGCGGTTCCGAGCAGTACGGTCACCGGTTGCGACAGGTAATGTCGTAAAGCAGTGTTATCAGCCATTTTTCCCGGCAATCCGCCGAAACCAAACGGAAAACGCTCGTCCCGTGACGGCCACAGCCAGGTCGATGGATTGGCGATGATGATGCGTTTTGCCTGATGCGAGGTGAATGCGGCAAAGCGCGATAACGTCTGGCCGCCGGCAGAATGGCCGATCAGTGAATATCCGAGATCAGGCTGCCCCTCAACGGCGCGCACGGCGTCGATGATGGCTAAAAACAGGCGACCGGTCCATTGCGCTTCGGGTTCGACCTTGAATTCGTCTTCGGCACGCTGATTGCGCACGATGCCGCCGGTCTGGTAGCGCCACGTTGGAAATCGCTTGCGGTCGAACAGCGGTGCGATGACCAGCAAGCCGTGGGCATCGGCCAGCGGAATTGCGTAATCACGATAGCCGGCGGCGTTGGCGCTGAGGCCGTGCAACACCAGCAGGATCGGGCCGCCGGCATATCGTGCCGGTTTGTAGGTATAAAGCTCGATCACCTCATTGTGGATGCTGACACTGCTTTGGCTGCTGCCGACAGGAATGGGTTCGGCGTGCAGCGCAGTTGTGATAACGGCGAGCGCAAGCAGGGCGGTCAGGCGAAGTGGTTTCAAGGGATTTTAGCGAGGGATGGCGTTCAGAAAGGTGCGGTGCCGGTCAGTGTCGTGCGTTCCATGCGCCGGCGCTGCGGCAGCGCGTAATCGAACACGGCCCGGTGTTGCGTGGCGCAGTTATCCCAGATCAGGAAGTCACCCGCACGCCATTGATGCCTGTAAATGAATTCCGGGCGTGATACATGTTCGAACAGCAGCTTGAGCATACGTTCGGATTCGTCAGCCGCCAGCCCGGCAATGCTTGCGGTGTAGCCCTCGTTGACAAACAGGCAGGGTTTTCCGTTGTAGGGATGGGTGCGCATGATCGGATGCTCGACATCCGGCGTACGCGCCTTCTGGGTTTCGGTCAGCGGTGGACGTGTGCCGCTTTTACGGTCGCGGTAGTAGCCCTTGGCATAGGACGTGACGGCGCGGCGTCCGGCGACAATGCGTTTGATGTCATCCGGCAGCGCCTGCCATGCCGCTGTAGTACTGGCGAACATGGTATCCCCCTGTGGACGGCCATCGGCGTCATGCGGTACTTCGTGGGCATAGAACAGTGATCCTCTGCTGGGTACACTCATGTAAGCGAGGTCGGAGTGCCAGAACAGGCCGGCATCCTGAGTGCCGATCGGCTTCCCGTTCTCAATGACGTTGGATACCACAAAAATTTCCGGGAAACCCGGCTTGCAGCAGTCCACGCGCAGATGTTTTTCAAGTGCGCCGAAGCGCGCGCTGAATGCCACATGCTGTTCAGGGCTGATGCGCTGGTCGCGGAAATAAATAACTTCATGCTCATGCAGTGCTTTTTCAACGGCGCGCAAAGTAGCCTCGTCGATTTCCGTCGACAGATCGATGCTGCAGATTTCCGCGCCCAGCGCGGCGCCGGTGGGTCTGATGTCGAGCATGATCTGTGCCTCCTAGCGGTGTCCGTCTGCTAGCCGAATGCAGGTATTCCGGTCAGTGCCCGACCGAGGATCAGCGCATGGATGTCATGCGTGCCCTCGTAGGTGTTGACGGCTTCGAGGTTCATCACATGGCGGATGACATGGAATTCATCGGCGATGCCGTTGCCGCCGTGCATGTCGCGGGCGACGCGCGCGATGTCCAGCGACTTGCCGCAGGAATTGCGTTTCAGCATTGAAATCATTTCCGGCGCGACGCGGCCTTCGTCGATCAGGCGGCCCAGTCGCAGCGCAGCATGCAGTCCCAGCGTGATTTCGGTCTGCATGTTGACCAGTTTTAGCTGCACCAGCTGGTTGGCGGCCAGCGGGCGGCCGAACTGCTTGCGTTCCAGCGTGTAATTGCGCGCGGCATGCCAGCAGAACTCCGCCGCCCCCAGCGCACCCCAGGCGATGCCGTAACGCGCCTTGTTCAGACAGGAGAACGGGCCCTTGAGGCCGGAGACATCGGGCAGCACGTTTTCTTCCGGCACAAACACGTTGTCCATGACGATTTCGCCGGTGACCGACGAGCGCAGGCTGAATTTGCCTTCGATTTTCGGCGCTGATAAACCCTTCATGCCTTTTTCGAGGATAAAGCCGCGGATCACGCCGCCGTCATCCTTGGCCCATACCAGCAGCACATCGGCGAGCGGGGCATTGGTGATCCACATCTTCGCGCCGCTGACCAGGTAACCGCCG
>JAKFUJ010000125.1 GCA_021732805.1 Betaproteobacteria bacterium
GACAGGCAGCGCCCAATCCGATTCGCACGGTAATCAAGTATTTTCCGAAAGAGGTTGTGTGAGGCGCGCGGGTTGATGCGTCGCACCGCAAGGAGGGAATGACATGACAGCGATGAGCAAAGATGAACTGGCAGCGATGCCGGTCGAGTTCAAGCTGAATGGCAATGTTGTTGTTGCCGAGGCGGGCGAAACCATCATTCAGGCGGCGAAGCGCCATGGCGTCGAGATTCCGCACCTCTGTTACAAGGAGGGCATGCGGCCCGACGGCAACTGCCGCGCCTGCGTGGTCGAGGTCAAGGGTGAACGGGTGCTGGCGGCATCGTGTTGCCGCAATCCGGCGCCGGGCATGGAAGTCACCACCGACAATGCGCGCGCAGTGGCGGCGCAGAAAATGGTGCTGGAGCTGCTGCTGTCGGATATGCCGAAGGAGCGCCATACCCGCAATTCGGAACTCGACCAGTGGGTGGCGAAACTCAAGGTCGGCAAACCGCGGTTCGAAGCGCGCCATCAGCCGCAGGCCGATGTGTCGCATTACGGCATTGCGGTCAATCTCGATTCCTGCATCCAGTGCACACGCTGCGTGCGCGCCTGCCGCGAAGTGCAGGTCAACGACGTCATCGGTTACGCCTTCCGTGGCGAACATTCGCAGATCGTGTTTGATCTTGGCGATGCGATGGGTGACTCGACCTGTGTCGCCTGCGGTGAATGCGTGCAGGCCTGTCCAACCGGCGCGCTGATGCCGGCTCGTGACGCGGGGCTGGTCAAACCCGACAAGCAGGTGCACTCGGTCTGTCCCTATTGCGGCGTCGGCTGCCAGCTGACCTACAACATCAAGGACAACAAGATTCTCTCGGTTGACGGGCGCGACGGCCCGTCGAACCACGAACGCCTGTGCGTCAAAGGACGTTACGGTTTCGATTACGTGCAGCATCCGCACCGCCTGACCAAACCGCTGATCCGCAAGCCGGGTGCGCCCAAGCACGCCGATTTTGCGATGGACCCGGCAAATCCGCTGGAGTATTTCCGCGAAGCAACGTGGGAAGAGGCGCTGGATCTGGCCGCCGGCAAACTGAAGGCGATCCGCGACAGAGACGGGCAAATGAGCGGCAGGAATGCGCTGGCCGGTTTCGGTTCTGCCAAAGGCACCAACGAAGAGGCTTACCTATTCCAGAAACTGGTGCGTACCGGTTTCGGTTCCAACAACGTCGATCACTGCACGCGTCTGTGCCATGCCTCGAGCGTGGCGGCACTGATGGAAGCGGTGAATTCCGGCGCGGTATCAAACCAGGTCAGCGACGTGGCGCATGCCGAAGTGATTTTCCTGATCGGCGCCAATCCGATTTCGAATCATCCGGTGGCGGCGACCTGGATCAAGAATGCGGCAAAAAACGGCGCCAAGCTGATTTATGTCGATCCGCGGCGCTCCGAGCTGTCGCGCCACGCGGCGTACTCGCTGCAGTTCAAGCCCGATACCGACGTCGCGTTGCTGAATGCGATGATGCACACCATCGTCCACGAAGGACTGGTCGATGAAGATTTCATCAAATCGCGCACTCTCGGTTACGAAGACCTGAAGAAAAATGTCGAGGGCTACAGTCCCGAGGCGATGGCGCCGCTGTGCGGCATTCCCGCCGAAACCATCAAGGAAGTGGCGCGGGTCTATGCGACTTCGAAGGCGTCGATGATCCTGTGGGGCATGGGTATTTCGCAACATGTGCACGGCACCGACAATGCACGCTGCCTGATCGCGCTGTGCCTGATGACCGGGCAGATCGGCCGTCCCGGTACCGGACTGCATCCGTTGCGTGGCCAGAACAATGTGCAGGGCGCATCCGACGCAGGCCTGATTCCGATGGTGTTCCCGGATTACCAGCGCGTCGACAATCCGCAGGCGCTGGCGCGTTTTGAAAAATTGTGGGACATCAAGCTTGACCCCAAGCCCGGCCTGACGGTGGTTGAAATTATCCACGCCATTCTCGATGGCGACATCCGCGGCATGTATGTGATGGGTGAAAACCCGGCGATGTCGGATCCCGATGCCAACCATGCGCGTGAAGCGTTGGCAAAGCTCGACTGGCTGGTGGTGCAGGAAATCTTCCTGACGGAAACCTGCTATTACGCCGATGTCATTCTGCCGGCGACCGCATGGCCGGAAAAAGACGGCACGGTGACCAATACCGATCGCATGGTGCAACTCGGCCGCAAGGCGCTGGATGCGCCGGGGCAAGCCAGGCCGGATTTGTGGATCATCCAGGAACTGGCGCGCAGGCTCGGACTCGACTGGAATTACAACGGACCGAAAGACGTGTTCAACGAAATGCGCAAGGCAATGAATTCGATTGCCGGCATTACCTGGGAGCGCCTCGAAGCCGAAAGCAGCGTGACCTATCCCTGCGAGCAGGAAGGCGATCCCGGACAGCCCATTGTTTTTATTGATATATTTCCGACAGCTACAGGCAAGGCGAAGTTTGTTCCGGCCGATATCATCCCGGCCGACGAACGTCCGGACCGCGAGTTTCCGTTTGTGCTGATTACCGGTCGGCAGCTCGAGCACTGGCATACCGGCGCGATGACGCGGCGTGCCGGCGTGCTCGATGCGATCGAACCGGAGCCGACGGTGGCCATGCATCCGCTGGACTTGGATCAGCTCGGCGCGAAGGGCGGCGATGTGATCACC
>JAKFUJ010000396.1 GCA_021732805.1 Betaproteobacteria bacterium
AGTCATTGCACGGTACGGCCGGCCGGCGATGTAGTGGCCGTGGCACAGGATCGCATTCGTGAAAAGGAATTTGTCCTTTCCTGCGGCCTGGAAGTGGCGCCATACACCGCCATTGAAACCGAAACGGAGATCACCCATGCCGATGCCGATCTGTTTCCGGGCATTCTGAAGCGCGCGCGCTTTGGCTACGACGGTAAGGGGCAGGCGCGGGTGGCGAATGTTGCCGAGGCGCAAAAGGCCTTTGTTGCAATGGGCAGTGAATCCTGCGTACTCGAGAAGCGCATCAGCCTGAAATGCGAGCTGTCCGCGGTGGTTGCACGCGGCGCTGATGGCGCGGGGCGCAGTTTTCCCATCGCCGAGAACCGGCACCGTAACGGCATTCTGGATGTCAGCATTGTCCCGGCCCGCGTGTCTCCGGAGCTTGCCGGTCGCGCCGAGCAATGGGCGCTGGCCATTGCCGAGAATCTTGAATACTGCGGCGTGCTCGCCGTGGAATTCTTTGTCACGGAATCCGGCGCATTGCTGGTCAATGAAATGGCGCCGCGCCCGCACAACAGCGGCCACTACACGCTCGATGCCTGCGCCACCTCGCAGTTTGAACAGCAGGTGCGCACGCTGTGCGGCCTGACGCTGGGCGACACGCGTTTGCTGGCGCCGGTAGTCATGGTCAACCTGCTCGGTGAAGCCTGGCAGCATGGCCAGCCGCAATGGGAGCGCGTGTTCATTGCACCGGAAGCGAAACTGCATCTGTATGGCAAGCACGAGGCGCGTGACGGCCGCAAAATGGGCCATTACACGATGCTCGGCGCGACCGCCGATGCCGCGCTGCAAAAAGCATTGATCGTACGAAGTGCGTTGTATCCCGACTGGAAAGATTAGCCCGACATGAGCGACACCCCGCTGTACAAGACCGACCTCAAAAGCCTGCCCTTCCTGCATCGCGGCAAGGTGCGCGACCTGTATGCCGTCGGCGACGACAAACTGCTGGTGGTGCAGAGTGACCGGTTGTCCGCTTTCGATGTAATCCTCGACGATCCGATTCCGGGCAAGGGCCGCGTGCTGACGGAAGTGTCGTACTTCTGGTTCGACAAACTGAAACACATCGTGCCGAATCACCTGACCGGCATTGATCCGGCCTCGGTGGTGGCGCCGGAAGAACGCGCGCAGATCGCTGGGCGTGCAATGGTGGTGCACAAATACCAGCCGTTGATGGTCGAGGCCGTGGTGCGCGGTTATCTGATCGGTTCGGGCTGGAGCGATTACCAGAAAACAGGCGCGGTCTGCGGCATCAAGCTGCCGTCCGGATTGAAGCAGGCGCAGAAACTGCCGGCGCCGATCTTCACGCCGGCGTCAAAGGCGCCCGCCGGCCATCACGATGAAAACATCACCTACAACGATGTGGTTGCCACTGTCGGCCCCGCGCATGCTGCCAGGGTGCGCGAACTGTCGATCAAGCTCTATGCCGAAGCCGCAGCCTTTGCCGCGACGCGCGGCATCATCATCGCCGATACCAAGTTCGAATTCGGCAGCGATGCCGCCGGCAACATCGTGTTGATCGACGAAGCATTGACGCCGGATTCCTCGCGTTTCTGGCCCGCCGCCGAATACCGCACCGGCATCAGCCCGCCGAGCTTCGACAAGCAGTTCGTGCGCGACTGGCTGCTCACCCAGCCGTGGGACAAAAAAGCGCCGGCGCCGCGACTGCCCGCCGACGTGCTGGCCAAAACCGCTGGCAAGTACCGCGAAGCGCAGCGCATGTTGTTGGGCCATTGAAATGAAAACAGACCACGGCAAACTGTTCACCGAGCTGGACGCCAAGCCCTCGGTGGATGGTGTAACCACCGGTATCCTGCCCGACCGCGACATCGCCAAACTGATCGCGGGTGGCCGCATCACTGCCGAAGGCGGCGTTGATCCGTCACAGCTCCAGCCGGCGAGTCTCGATCTGCGCCTGGGCGCCACAGCATGGCGCGTGCGCGCGAGTTTTCTGCCGGGCAAATCATCGACGGTGCAGGCGAAAATTGACCGCCTCAAGATGCACCAGATTGACTTGACCAAACCCGTCGTGCTCGAGAAAGGCTGCGTCTATATCGCCGAGCTGATGGAGGAACTGAAGCTGCCCGCCGACATCGCCGGTTACGCCAACCCGAAAAGCTCTACTGGACGGTTGGACATTTTCACGCGGCTGATCACCGACGCCGGCGCTGAATTCGAAGGCGTGGCTGCCGGTTACAAGGGCAAGCTGTATGTGGAAATCATGCCGCACACCTTCAGCGTGCTGGCGCAGCAGGGGACACGGTTAAATCAAATTCGTTTTGTCCGCGGCAATCCGCCGCCCTCCGACACCAAACTCACCGAACTCGACCAGACCATCAAGCTGGTCTATTCCGACAGCGAAGTGCCGCTGCCGGCGATCATCAACAACGGCCTGTGGATTTCGGTGGACCTCGAAGGCGACGCCAGCAAGGGCATCATCGGTTACCGCGCCAAACACCACGCGCCTTTGATTGATTTGTCAAAACTCAATCACTACGATCCGCTGGAATTCTGGGAACCGATCACGCGCAACGCCGAACGCAGCCTGGTGCTGAACCCTGACGATTTTTATATTCTGGTGTCGCGCGAACGCGTGCGCATCCCCAACAGCCACGCTGCATCGATGGTGCCTTACGATCC
>JAKFUJ010000046.1 GCA_021732805.1 Betaproteobacteria bacterium
CGAGCGTCGAAAAACTGGTGATCGTGCCCTATGCCTCAGGCACGCCGGATATCACAGGCCTGCGGCGTGCCATCAGCGTTCATGACTTCATGGCGCCGTTCAAGCCGGCCGCCATCAAATTTGAACAACTGCCCTTCGACCATCCGCTGTTCATCATGTTTTCGTCGGGCACCACCGGTGTGCCCAAGTGTATCGTCCACGGCGCCGGCGGCACTTTGCTGCAACACCTGAAGGAGCATGTGCTGCACACCGACATCAAAAGCGGCGACCGGCTTTTTTATTTCACCACCTGCGGCTGGATGATGTGGAACTGGCTGGTATCAGGGCTGGCTGCCGGTGCGACGCTGCTGCTCTACGACGGCTCGCCATTTCTCAACAAAGGCAGCGTACTGTGGGATTACGCGGCGCAGGAAAAAATGACCGTGTTCGGCACCTCGGCCAAATACATAGACGCCATGGCCAAACTGGACCTTGCACCACGCGAAACCCATGATCTGTCGGCGTTGCGCGCCATGCTCTCCACCGGCTCGCCACTGGCGCCGGAAAGTTTCGATTACGTTCATCGCAACATCAAATCCCGCCTGCAACTGGCATCCATTTCCGGCGGCACTGACATCATTTCCTGCTTCGCGCTGGGCTGCCCGACGCTGCCGGTGTGGCGCGGTGAACTGCAGTGCCGCGGCCTGGGCATGAAAGTGGAGGTGTGGAACGACGAAGGAAAACCGGTACGTGGCCAAAAAGGCGAACTGGTGTGCACTGCCCCGTTCCCGTCGATGCCGGTCGGTTTCTGGAATGACGACGACGGCGCCAAATACCGCGCCGCCTATTTCGAGCGCTACCCCGGCATCTGGCATCACGGCGATTACGTCGAACTGACCGCGCATGACGGATTAATGATCTTCGGCCGCTCCGACGCCGTATTGAATCCCGGCGGCGTGCGCATCGGCACCGCAGAAATCTACCGCCAGGTGGAGCAACTGGATGAAGTCGTCGAAAGCCTGGCCATCGGTCAGGACTGGCCGCCGCAGCAACCCGGTGACGTTCGTGTGGTGCTGTTCGTCCGGCTGCGTGACGGACTCAGTCTGAATGCCGTATTAACCGACCGCATCAAAAAACAGATCCGCGACAACACTACGCCGCGTCATGTACCGGCGCAAGTGGTCCAGGTCACCGACATTCCGCGCACCAAAAGCGGCAAGATCGTCGAACTCGCGGTACGCAACATCGTGCACGGCCTGCCGGTGAAAAACGTGGAGGCTCTCGCCAATCCGGAAGCGCTCGATCAGTTTCGCAATCGCGACGAGTTGCGCGCCTGAATCCACCATTACCAGACTCATCATGACGGCGGCAGCATGGTGTAACGCTTTGTAACAATGTGCGTTTGTGCACACCTGACAACACGGCAAAGCATTAGGATGGTCATGTCAAACTGAACCAATCAAGGAGCACCACCATGTCAGAAACCAGCAAAATAAATCCGCTCGTCGCCATTGCCGCTGTTGCAGTCACTGCATTCAGCCTTGTGGGCATCGGCATCATGACCGGACTTGTGCCAAATTCGTTCTCCAAGAACAGCGAATCGGCGCTGCAAACCGAGGCCGTCAATACCAAGGCTGCAAAAACAACCACAGAAACGGCATCTGCACCTTTGTCTGGATCGCCATCCAAACCGAAAGCGCAAATCAAACAAGCGGAAACCAAACGACCCGTTCAGATCGCGACGCAAGCGCAATCAGCCCCTGCTGAACAAACCAAAGCCGCGCCGGTTTGCACCACCTGTGGTGTGGTTGCCAGCGTAAACGCCATCACGCAAAAAGGTGAAGGCAGCGGCATCGGTGCGGTGGCAGGCGGGGTGTTGGGCGGCGTACTGGGCCACCAGATCGGCGGCGGTACCGGTAAGAAGATCGCAACCGTTGCCGGAGCAGCCGGCGGCGCTTACGCCGGTCACCAGGTAGAAAAAAGCGTGAAATCCACCACGACCCATGATGTCGTCGTAAATATGGACGACGGCACCACTCGCACCTTCTCGTACGATACGCAGCCTGCATTTCAGGTAGGTGCAAAAGTGCGCGTTGTAAATGGCGCCCTTACTGCAAGTTAACTTTGCACCGCTCCAGAAAAACGCCCCATTCGGGGCGTTTTTTTATGAAGTTCAATACTGCGCGGTAAAAATACTGCATTACCTATTGATATCGGGTTGCACTCGTGATTATCAGGCAATCAACAGATACCATATAAGTAATTGATTTAATTAATAAATATAATAAATTACACTCGTATCCGCATGCCATCTCACATACCCTAACAGGGTATATAATCGCGGGATGAACCAACCTTTAATAACAACCGGCGCCGACACTGCGGCTATCGATCTCCCGATCACCGGCATGACCTGCGCTGCCTGTGCAGCACGCATCGAAAAAACCCTGAACCGGCTGCCGGATGTAAAAGCGGCAGTGAACTTCGCGACCGAAAAAGCGCATGTCGAATACCCGGCCGGCAGCATCACGCCGGCAGGACTGATCGCTGCCATCCGCAAAGCCGGTTACGACGCGCGGGAGCCGGTCGCCGGCGACGATGCCGCGCGCAAGGCGGAACGTCTGGCCGCCTACGAGCACGACCTGAAACTGTTCTCGGTGTCGGCGCTGCTGACCCTGCCC
>JAKFUJ010000067.1 GCA_021732805.1 Betaproteobacteria bacterium
TTCATGGACATGCAACTGGTGCCGGTGTATGCCGATGCCGGCGTTGATGAAGGCAGCGTCAAGATCAGTCCGCGCACCGTGCAGAACCTCGGCATCCGCACCGTCGAAGTCAGTACCGGCCGCATGGACAGCGGACTCAGCACGGTCGGCACTGTGGCCATCGACGAACGTTCGATTTACACGGTGCAGTCACGCGTCAGCGGTTACATCGAAAAACTCCATGTGCGCGCCCAGTACGATGCGGTGTCACGCGGTCAGCCGTTGGTGGAAATCTACGCGCCGGAATGGCTGGCGGCGCAGGAAGAATATCTCGCGCTGAAACGCAGCAGCCAGCCTGCCGCGCGGGATCTGGCGCAGGCCGCGCGCGAACGGCTGTTGCTGCTCGGCATCACCGAGGCGCAGATCAAACGCATCGAGCAATCGGGCAAGGCCGATGCGCGCGTCACGCTGTCGGCGCCGGACAACGGACTGGTGTGGGAACTCGGCGCGCGCGACGGCATGGCGGTGATGCCGGGACTGACATTGTTCCGGCTGGTCAATCTCGGTTCGGTGTGGATTCATGCCGAAGTGCCGGAGACCGATGCCGCGCTGGTCAAGCCCGGCGCACTGGTGGAGGCCCGCACCGCGGCGTTTCCGGAGCAGACCTTCAAGGGCAAAGTCGCCGTGCTGTTGCCGGATGTCAACGCCACCACACGCACCGTCAAGGCGCGCGTCGTACTCGCCAACCCCGGCGGTCGCCTGAAGCCGGGCATGTTTGCCACGCTGGCCTTCGCCAGCGCCGACAAACCGGCGTTGATGGTGCCGTCGGAAGCGGTGATCCACACCGGCACGCGCGCCGTCGCCATTGTCGCCGAAGGTGATGGCAAATTCCGCCCGGTCGATATTGAAACCGGGCGCGACAGCGGCGGCATGACCGAAATCCGCAAAGGTTTGAAGAGCGGCCAGCGTGTCGTCGCCTCCGGGCAATTCCTGATCGATTCCGAAGCCAGCCTGAAAAGCACGCTGTCGCGGCTCGAAAGTGCCGCTGAACCAGCGAAGACCGATCCTCCCGGCGGCGGTCATGTCGGTGTAGCGAAGGTCAACAGTGTGGATACCGGCGCAGGAAAAGTTGACCTGAGCCACGGTCCCATCCCCTCGCTGAAATGGCCGGAAATGACCATGGGCTTCCGTGTCGATGACAAAACCCTGCTGCAGGGCCTCAAGCCCGGTGACAGGATCAATTTTGAAATGCGCGGTGAGCCGGACAAGGACGGCAATTACACCATCACCCGCATCCAGCCTGATCTCGGCGGGAGCAAAAAATGATCGCAGGCCTGATCCGCTGGTCCGTCACCAACCGCTTTCTGGTGCTGCTGGCGACCGTCATGGTCGCCGCCTGGGGCGTATGGTCCATGCTGAAGACTCCGCTCGACGCGATCCCCGACCTGTCCGATGTGCAGGTCATCATCCGCACCACCTATCCGGGGCAGGCGCCGCAGATCGTCGAGGATCAGGTCACTTATCCGCTGACCACCACCATGCTCTCGGTGCCCGGCGCAAAAACGGTACGCGGCTACTCCTTCTTCGGCGATTCCTTCGTTTATGTCTTGTTTGAGGACGGCACCGATCTCTACTGGGCGCGCTCACGCGTGCTCGAATACCTCAACCAGGTGCAGGGCCGGCTGCCGGCACAGGCCAAACCGGCGCTGGGTCCGGATGCCACGGGGGTGGGCTGGATTTACGAATATGCCGTGGTCGACCGCAGCGGACGCAACGACATCGCGCAGTTGCGCGCGCTGCAGGACTGGTTCCTCAAGTACGAACTGAAGTCGGTGCCCAATGTTGCCGAAGTCGCCTCGGTCGGCGGCATGGTCCGGCAGTACCAGATCGTCCCCGATCCCGATCGTTTGCGCGCCTACAACATCCCTTTGTCGCGGGTGATTGCGGCGGTGCGCGACGCCAACCGGGAAGCCGGCGGCGCCGTGCTCTAACTCGGTGAAGCCGAATACATGGTGCGCGTACGCGGTTACTTTAAAACGCTGGACGATTTCCGCGCCATACCGGTGTCACCCGGCGATGGCGGCACTCCCGTGCTGCTGAAGGACGTGGCCCGCATCCAGGTCGGTCCCGAGTTGCGCCGCGGCATTGCCGAACTCGACGGTGAAGGCGAAACCGTCGGCGGCATCATCATCATGCGCCAGGGCAAAAATGCGCTGGAAACAATCGAAGCGGTAAAAACCAAAATCGAAGCACTGAAACCCGGACTGCCGCCGGGTGTCGAAATTGTGCCCGCCTACGATCGTTCCAGCCTGATCGAGCGCGCGATCACCCACCTGCGTGACAAGCTCATCGAAGAATTCATCGTGGTGGCGCTGGTGTGTTTTGCGTTCCTGTTTCACCTGCGTTCCAGCCTGGTCGCCATCATCACGCTGCCACTGGGCATTCTGATCGCCTTCATCGTCATGCGTTATCAGGGCGTCAACGCCAACATCATGTCGCTGGGGGGGATTGCCATCGCCATCGGCGCGATGGTCGATGCCGCGGTGGTGATGATAGAAAACGCGCATAAACACCTGGAAACCTGGCGGCATGCGCATCCCGACGCAACGCTGCAGGAACACGAACGCTGGCGTCTGATCGGCGATGCCGCAGCGGAAGTCGGTCCGGCATTGTTCTTTTGC
>JAKFUJ010000095.1 GCA_021732805.1 Betaproteobacteria bacterium
TGTCGCGTTCGGAGGTGGATGAAATGCTGTTCAGCGCCCGTCCGATAAACCCGGTAATCCCCGATTGCGGAATCTTGGCGCGGTTCTCGTTCCAGTCGGTTTCCATCACGCCGGCCTCGGGCATTTCGACATTGATCACAAATCCGGTTTCCTGCCAGAACTCCTTGAGCGTCGGCCACAACTGCTCCGGCGTACCCGGCACCACCAGCCAGCGCTGGGTGCCGGCACGCTCCACCCGGATGTTATCGAGCTTGGGCAATACGGCAACCTGACCCGACGCAACCCTGGGACGACCCGCCTGATCCTTGCTGTAGGCCGAATAAGTTGCGGTGCCCTTGACTGCACCGGAGTCTGGAACCGCGAACCGGTCATCACTGCCGGGGCGCGCCAGATCCGGGGGAATTTCCAGGGATGGCAGCTTGGTTGTTGTCTTGTAATCGATTTTCTTGCTGGGGATGTCGAATGAACACGCCCCCAAAACCAGCGCGGCGGTCACTACGACGACCACGGATTTACGCAACAGCATGTCGTTTCTCTCCTGCAATACTGCTGATACCGGCTTGTTCCATGGCCATGCGCACCTGTTCGTAATATTGCGCCGCCAGCGGCGTCAATGGCAGGCGTATACCGCCTTGCATCAGCCCCAGTTGCTGCACGGCCCACTTCACCGGTATCGGATTCGCTTCGCAGAACAGGTCCCGGTGCAATCCCAGCAGCCGGTTGTTCAGCGCCACCGCCTGCGCCGTATTGCCGCCGAGGGCGGCTGAACACATCTCGTGCATCAGGCGCGGCGCGACATTCGCAGTCACCGAAATCACGCCATCACCGCCGAGCAGCATCAGCGCAACGCCGGTCGCATCGTCTCCGCTGTACACACGGAATGATCGCGGTTTGCGGCGCAGCAGGTCGGCGCCGCGTTCGAGATTCCCCGTCGCATCCTTGATACCGACGATGCCCGGGACTTCAGCCAGTCGCAGTGTCGTATCGTTGCCGAGGTCGGCCACGGTGCGGCCCGGCACGTTGTAGAGTATCTGCGGAATATCCACCGCTTCGGCAATCGCGCGGAAATGGCGGTACAGACCTTCCTGTGTCGGCTTGTTGTAATACGGCACCACCGTCAGGCTCATGTCCGCGCCGGCGGCCTTGGCATATTCAGAGAGTTCAATCGCTTCGCGCGTGGAGTTGGCGCCGGTGCCGGCAATCACCGGCACCCGCCCTGCCGCATGTTTCACTGCCGTCTCAATCAGCAGACGATGTTCGTCAAAATCAACGGTCGGTGATTCGCCGGTAGTGCCAACAACGACGATACCGTCGGTACCTTCGGCGATGTGCCAGTCAATCAATACACGAAAGGCATCGAGATCCAGCGCACCATCGTCAACCATGGGCGTGACGATAGCCACCATGCTGCCGCGAATCCCGGTTAACTCATTGATTTTCATTGAGAAATATTAGCCGTATCGAATAATCACGGTATTGTACCTGAAGCCCGTAGTGCAGGGATACCCGTTCTATAGCCGAACAAGCCCGAAGACCGCTGCCCGCACCCATCGATCTGTCGCGATGTTGTCATATTTGGATCATAGAGTTGCGCAACGGTTCAACAATAGTTGAAACATTAATTTATCGGAGAAGTTTTACGTGAAAGTCGGGATCAACGGGATGGGGCGGATCGGCCGTCTGGCATTGCGCGCCGCGATGGGGGCGGCAGAACGGCCCGATGCTGATCCCCGCGCCGGCAACCGTCTCGAAGTGGTTCACCTCAACGAGCAGAAGGGCGGCGCCAAGGCCACAGCCCACCTGCTGGCTTTTGACAGCGTCCAGGGAAAATGGCGTGCAGACATTGCTGTGGAAGATGAGCAATCCATACGCATCAATGACCGGCGCCTGTCATTCAGTGCGCATGCCACTGCCGCTGAAGTTCCATGGGGTGATCTGGGCGTGGATGTCGTGCTGGAATGTACCGGCAAATTCCTCACACCCGAAACACTGCAGGGTCATCTGCAGCGGGGTGCAAAGCGGGTCATCGTCGCCGCCCCGGTCAAGGTCGGCAATATCCTGAACATCGTCGTCGGCATCAACCATGAACGTTACGACCCTGCCAAAGATCATATCGTTACCGCAGCCTCCTGCACCACCAACTGCCTGGCGCCGGTGGTGAAAGTGGTGCACGAAAATCTGGGCATCCGCCACGGGCAGATCACCACCATTCACAACCCCACCAACACCAATGTGGTGGTGGATGCCCCGCACCGGGACTTGCGTCGGGCGCGTAGCGCAATGGTGAGCCTTGCGCCGACGACCACCGGCAGCGCCACGGCGATTGCATTGATCTATCCGGAACTCAAAGGCAAGCTCGACGGCCATGCGGTGCGCGTACCGGTGCTGAATGCGTCGCTGACCGACTGCGTATTCGAGCTGAAGCGCGCCACCACCGTGGAGGAAGTCAATACTCAGTTTGCCGCTGCAGCACAGGGCGCGCTGGCGGGAATTCTGGGTTATGAGACCCGGCCCCTGGTCAGCGCCGACTATGCGCGCGATACACGCAGCAGCATCATCGATGCACTCTCGACCATGGTGACCGATGACACCCTGCTCAAGGTCTATGCCTGGTACGACAACGAAATCGCTTACGCCTGCCGCATGGTCGACCT
>JAKFUJ010000216.1 GCA_021732805.1 Betaproteobacteria bacterium
AGCCTGTTCACCATCGCGTCACTGCATGTGTTGCTGATGGCAATGCTGGAGCGCCGCCTGCAAAGTGGTGTGCTGCCGGTCGGCTTGCGCAATCTGCCGCCGATGCTGACCATGGAAACCCTGTTGTTCCGCATCATCTGGGCCGGTTTCATCATGTTGTCGCTGACACTGGCGAGCGGTATGGTGTTTTCCGAAGAGCTGTTTGGCAAAGCGGCACGACTCAATCACAAAACCATATTCGGCATCGTGTCGTGGATCATTTTTGCCGCGCTGCTGTTCGGCAGGCACTTCTACGGCTGGCGCGGGCGGGTTGCCGTGCGCTGGACGCTCACCGGCTTCCTGATGCTGGTGCTGGCCTATCTGGGCAGCAAGTTTGTGGTGGAAGTGCTGCTCGGCCGAGGCTGACCGGCTCGCTGCTTTGCGGCGGCGTTGCAACCGCCGCTGTCGATTTTTTGAGGTGCTCTCATGGAAGTGCTGATACTTGTCTGCCTGATTCTGCTCAACGGTGCTTTTGCAATGTCCGAAGTCGCACTGCTGACCGCGCGCCAGTCCAAGCTGGCCACGCTTGCGCAACGGGGCGACAAACTCGCTGCAGCGGCCATAAAGCTCAGCGCAAATCCGACACGTTTCCTGTCGACGGTGCAGATCGGCATCACTTCTATCGGCCTGCTGAACGGCATCGTCGGCGAAGCCATCCTCGCCGAACCTTTCGCGGCATGGCTGCAGACGCAGGGCATCGAACCCAAACTGAGCAACATTGTGGCCACCGCGATTGTAGTGGTCGGCGTGACTTATGTTTCCATCGTCGTCGGCGAAATCGTACCCAAACGCCTCGGCCAGCACAGCGCGGAAAATATTTCACGCTATGTATCGTGGCCGATGCGCGGACTGGCTTTCGTTACAGCCCCGTTCGTGCAGCTACTCACTGTTTCGACTGATGCAGTGCTGGGACTTGCGCTGCGCCTGCTGCGTATGCAACCTCAGGAATCCGGGCCGCAGCCGCTGTCCATCGACGAAATCCGCACCATCGTCCTCGAGTCCTCCAACGTGCTGCCGAAAAAACATGCGACGGTGCTGCTCAACCTGCTCGAGCTCGGCGCGATTACAGTCGACGACGTGATGGTGCCGCGCAACCAGATTGAAGGCATGAACCTGGACCTGCCTCTTGAGGAACTTGCGGAGCAGATATCGACCGCTCACCACCGCCGCGTCGTCGTTTATGAGGACCAGCTAGACAACGTGATCGGCACACTGCGGGTGCGGCATGCACTGACCCTGATCCAGCGCGATGAACTGACCCGTGACAGCCTGCGCGAAATGATCCGTGAACCCTATTTCGTGCCCTCGGCGACGCCGCTGCTGGCGCAGATCCAGAATTTCCAGGAACACGAGGACCGGGTCAGCCTGGTGGTGGATGAATACGGCGAAATCATGGGGCTGGTGACGCTCGACGACATCCTCGAGGAAATCATCGGCGAATTCACCACCCAGTCGCCGCTGATGACGCGCGGCCTGCACCCGCAACCTGACGGCAGTTACGTCGTCGAAGGCGGCACGCTGCTGCGCGAGCTCAACCGCAAACTCGGATTCAGTTTCCCGCTGGACGGTCCGAAAACCCTGAACGGACTGATTCTGGAGCACCTGCAGGACATTCCAGAGCCCAACACCAGCGTACGTATCGCCGGGCAAGCGCTGGAAATCGTACAAACCCAGGACCGGGTCATCAAAAGCGTGCGGGTCCATGCGCCGACGAAACCTTAGGGGATGCCGAACAGTGTGAAATGCAGCCTTTACAAAGGTATGCAGGAAAGGCATCATTCCGCCAATAACCAACCGTAAGCTATTGGTTCATCAAAGAATTTTGGAGGCAAGCCATGGCAACCGCAGCAGCTGCCGCTCGCAAATCAGAAATCACTGAATACACGTTTCGCTGGGTCGGCCAGGATCGCGCCGGGAAAACCGTACGCGGCGAAATACAGGCCAGTGGCGAAGCGCAGGTCAACGCCACCCTGCGCCGCCAGGGCATCAAGATTGTCGAGGTCAAAAAGCAGCGCCTGGGCAGGGGTGGTTCGGTTTCCGAAAAGGACATCACGCTGTTCACCCGCCAGCTGGCGACAATGATGAAATCCGGCGTGCCGCTGCTGCAAGCGTTCGACATTGTCGGCAAAGGTCACAGCAATCCGGCAGTTGCGCGTCTGCTGATGGCCATCAAGTCCGACGTCGAAACCGGCACCAGCCTGAAACAGGCTTTTGAGAAACACCCGCTGCATTTTGATGCTCTGTTCTGCAACCTGGTCGGCGCCGGCGAAGCTGCCGGTATTCTGGAAAGCCTGCTCGACCGGCTGGCCACCTACAAGGAAAAAATCCTCGCCATCAAGGCCAAGATCAAGTCGGCGCTGTTTTACCCGATCGCCATCATCGTGGTTGCGGTGGTGATTACCGCCATCATCATGATTTTCGTCATTCCGGCATTCAAGGAAGTATTCAAGAGTTTCGGCGCGGACCTGCCGGCGCCGACGCTGATCGTGATGGCCATCTCCGACTTTGTGGTCGCCAACTGGTTCATACTTTTCGGCGGAACCGGTGCTGCGATCTACGCATTTTTCTGGACCTGGAAGCGTTCCGAAAAAATGCAGATGTATATGGCT
>JAKFUJ010000446.1 GCA_021732805.1 Betaproteobacteria bacterium
AGACTGTGCGAGCGCGACGGCTTTGCGCCGATCCTGATCCCACACCAGGCCCAGTTCACGCATCGGTGGAATTTCCGTGAAGCCTTCACGGAAACGCTGCACCCGGCCGCCTTCATGATCAACGGCGATGATCAACTGCGGACTGCGCAAGGCATGGATTTCCGCTGTCAGCCGCGCAAGTTGCGCACAGGATTCGAAATTGCGTGAAAACAGGATCACACCGCCGGTCAGCGGATGCAGCAAACGCCGGCGATCGTCATCATTCAGCGCCGTTCCCGCCACATCCAGCATCACCGGCCCGAGGGGCGTCATTTTGTTCATGTTTCAAGCACCACACAGGCGCAGGCCAGACTGGATTCGTCACTGATGGTCAGGTGATGGCCGTTGATGCCGCGGCTTTTGACCATTTCCGTCAACGGCTCGTTGAACGAAAAACCGGGTTTGCCGGCACTGTTCTGGACCACGCTGATGCATTGCAGGGTCACCGGATAACGGAACCCGGTACCCATTGCCTTGGAAAAAGCCTCTTTGGCGGCAAAACGGTTGGCGAGAAACAATACGGGTTGTTTGGTTCGCTGATATCGCGGCCGCTCCAAAGGCGTGAGTACGCGATGCACAAACCGCTCGCCGTATTTCTCCAGCAAGCGTGCGACACGATGCGGTTGTATGACATCAATACCAATGCCGTAAATCATGCTTTTCCCTTCATCACCCGCAGATATTCCCTGATTGTTGCATCCAGCCCCATCTCCAGCGCGTCGGCAATCAGGGCATGGCCTATTGATACTTCAGCTACAGCGGGCACCGCTGCCAGAAATCGCGGCAAATTGTCGCGATTCAGATCATGACCGGCATTGACACCCAGTCCGGCCGTCTGTGCGGCACGCGCCGCTACCGCATAACGCCCGACCGTCTTTGCCTCTCCATCCGTGCCAAAGTCCCGCGCATAAGGCTCGGTATACAGTTCCACGCGTTGCGCCCCGGTTGCCGCCGCTGCGGCCATCATCTGCGGCAGCGGATCCATGAACAGGCTGACACGAATGCCCAGTTTTTTCAGTTCCGCCACCATCGGCTGCAATCTGCCGCCGTCGCGCGCCAGATCCCAGCCATGGTCGGACGTAAAAGCGCCGGGGCCATCCGGCACCAGCGTGCATTGCTGCGGTTTCACTGCACGCGCCAGATCCAGCAGCGGCGGCTCAAAAGGATTGCCTTCGATATTGAATTCGGCTGCCGGCACGGATTTGAGCAACTGCGCCAATTCGTGCACGTCAGTGCCGCGGATATGCCGGGCGTCGGGCCGCGGATGCACGGTAATGCCGTGGGCGCCCGCGTCCAGCACAATCCGCGCCGCGCGGGTGACGGAGGGTATGCCCAGACTGCGTGAATTGCGCAGCAGCGCGACTTTGTTGAGGTTGACGCTGAGTCTGGTCATGACATCAATGGCAGGTTATCAATGACTACAACTGCTGCAGATCGCGCAGCAGTTGCCGCGTATGCAGCGTCTGCTGGCCCAGGCAATGGTTGATCAGGGCGCGCATCAGCAACTTGCTCTGCTGCACCGTCCGGGGATCGGAATAATGATCGACAGCCATATCGATCAGCGTCTGTCCTGCCAATTCTACGCCGCTTTGCGCGTCTACCCTGTCAGCGGGTAATGGTCCACGCTCGGGAACATAGCAGTATCGTGCCGCAGGCTCAATCGGGCCGCCGCCGGCCATTTCACGGTCCAGCACCAGCCCGTATCCGAGTTCCCGCAGCAACACCCGCTCAAAGCGGCGCAATACGGCTGCGTGATCCTGCGTAGCCGGCAACTGCCCCAGCGCAGCGGCATAAGCCTCGAACAACTGTTCGTGGGGATCTTCGCGCGGCAGCAATTTCAACAGCAGTTCGTTCAGATAAAACCCGCAGATCAGGCTCAGCCCGCGCAAAGGCGCATAACCGCCCTGCCATTCCGCCTTGTGCAAGGTCTTCAGTTCAGACTTGCCGGACCAGCCCAGCAACAAGGGCTGGAATGCCATCAGCACGCCGCGCAACGCCGAGCGCGGACGGCGCGCACCGCGCGCGATCAACGCCACCCGGCCGAGGTCCCGGGTATAGATTTCGGCGACAAGACTGGTTTCACGGTAGGGGTAGGTATGCAGCAGGTACGCCGCCTGCCCATCCCGGCGATTCCGCTCAGCAACTGCCATGGCGAGCCATGACCATCATGCAAAATAACTTTAATAATAAATTATAACTAATTGTTTTTATTATATTTTTCATTCTATCCCTGAGCGCTTGAGCACGGCATCATCATCGGCCCAGCCGGACTTCACCTTGACCCAGACTTCAAGGTATACCTTGCCGCCGAACAACCGTTCCATATCCATGCGTGCCTGGGAGGCAATCTGCTTCAGCTTCTCCCCACCCTTGCCGATGACGATGCCTTTCTGGCCGGCTTTGTCGACGAGGATGCAGGCGTTGATCCGGCGCAGCCCATCGACGATCTCGAATTTCTCGATCTCGACCGCAGCCGAGTACGGCAATTCCTCCCCCAGCAATCGGAACAGCTTTTCCCGCAACAATTCAGAAGCCAGCGTGCGTTCGCTGGCCGTGGTGATTTCATCCTCGGCATACAGCCGTTCCCGTTCCGGCAGCAATCCG
>JAKFUJ010000093.1 GCA_021732805.1 Betaproteobacteria bacterium
ACTTGCCTTGCCCATATTCTCGATATGGGCCACGGCAAGTGCCTTGTCATTGACGATTTTGACCACAACGCATCTCATGAAGTAATTGTTAACAGGCCCTAGGATTCGTCGGGTTTCAGTTCACTGCGGAAACGCTTGAAGTTCTGTACGTAGTGATCGGAAATGCGGTTGATGCCCTTGATCTGCTCCGCGGACAGTTGACGCACCACTTTGCCCGGCGCACCCAGCACCAGTGAGCCGTCGGGAATTTCCTTGCCTTCGCCGATGAAGGCGCCGGCGCCGATCAGGCAGTTTTTGCCGATTTTTGCGCCATTCAGTATGACCGCTTTGATGCCGACCAGGCTGCCTTCACCGATGGTGCAGCCGTGGAGCATGGCCATGTGGCCGACGCTGACGTTTTTTTCCAGCGTCAGCGGAAATCCGGCGTCGGCGTGCAGCACCGAGCCGTCCTGAACCTGGGAATTTTCGCCGATGGTCAGCGTGTCGCTGTCGCCGCGCAGCACACAGTTCCACCAGATGCTGGCATTGTTCTCGAGCACCACACTGCCGATGACCACCGCGTTGGGGGCGATCCAGTAATCACCCTTGCACACGACCTTGCGTTCGCCGAGGCTGTATTTCATGTGATTTCGCAGCCGGTCAGGCGCTAGTAGCCGACAGCCTGACCGTCGGTACGACGTTCGGAGGCGGCAAAATAACCGTCATCCATTTTATAGATCAACTGGGCGCGGCCGAAGTCGGTTGACCAGCGATCGGCCTGCGGCATGTCATGTCCCCGCGTGCACAGTTCGGCGATGGTGTCGGCGGCAACACCGTGTTCGATGCCGACCTTGAGTCCGGCGTCGATGCGCCAGCGCGGTGCATCGGCGGCGGCTTGCGGATTCTGGCCATAATCGACCATGCGCGAGACCACCTGCATGTGGCCCTGCGCCTGCATCGAGCCGCCCATCACGCCGAAGCTCATCAGCGGTTTGCCGTTTTTGCTCAGAAATCCCGGGATGATGGTCTGGAACGGGCGCTTGCGCGGCGCGACGACGTTGGCGTGGCCGGGTTTCAGGGTGAAGCCGTAGCCGCGGTTCTGCAGGCTGATACCGGTGCCCGGCACGACGACGCCGGAGCCAAAGCCGGCGTAGTTGGACTGGATGTACGAAACCATCATTCCTGATTCATCGGCCGAGGTCAGGTACACCGTACCGCCTTTGGCCGGGTTGCCGAAACCGGGGTCCTGCGCTTTTTTCATACTGATCAGTTGCGCGCGCTTTTTCAGATAGGCCTTGTCGAGCATTTCGGCGGGGGTGACGCGCATTGTTGCCGAATCGGAAACATATTCATTGATGTCGGCAAAAGCGAGTTTCATCGCTTCGATCTGCAGGTGCATGCTGTCCGGTGAATCGACCGGCATTTTTGCGATATCGAAATTTTCAAGGATGCCCAGTGCAATCAGCGCCGCAATGCCCTGGCCGTTGGGCGGAATTTCATGCAGCGTGTAGCCGCGGTAATCGATGCCGATCGGTTCCACCCAGTCGTTTTTGTGCGCGGCCAGATCGTCCATGGTCATTGCGCCGCCATTCTGCTTGGCCCAGGCGACGATTTTTTCAGCCAGATCCCCTTTGTAGAATGCTTCACCTTTGGTTTCGGCAATGCGCGCCAGTGTCTTGGCCTGTGCCGGGAACGAGAATTTTTCGCCCGCTGCCGGTGCGCGGCCACGCGGCATGAAGGCTTCCGCGTATCCAGGCTGGTTTTTCAGTTCCGGCGCCTGATTGGCCCACAACCGGGCGATGGTCGGTGTCACCATGTAACCGTCATTGGCGTATTTGATTGCCGGCTCGAACAGGTCGGTGAACGGCAGTTTGCCGAATTTTTCAGACATTTCCACCCAGGCCGAGACGCAGCCCGGCACGGTCACCGAGTCCCAGCCGCGCTGCGGCATCGCCTGCGCGCCCTTGAATCGATCCGCGGTCCACGCCGCGGGTGATCGTCCCGAAGCATTCAGGCCGTGCAGTTTTTTGCCATCCCACAAAATGCAGAACGCGTCGCTGCCGATGCCGTTGCTGGTCGGTTCAAGCACAGTCTGGGCAATGGCGGTGGCGAGTATGGCGTCAACGGCGTTGCCGCCCTTGAGCAGCATGCGCAATCCGGCCTGTGCAGCCAGCGGTTGCGAGGTGGCGACGGCGTTGCGCGCCAGCACCGGCATGCGCTGGGAGGTGTAGGGGAAATCGAAGTCGAGAGGGGTCATGTTGTTTTCCGGGGAGTTCGCTGAAAAAAATGCGGAGTATTGATGCTCCGCATTTTAACGCACTGCATGCCGGGCGAGACGGCGGTCAGTTGGGCTGGATGCCGGCGGCGCGCGCCACCTTGATCCATTTCTGGATTTCGGCGCGGTTGAATTGGTCATGGGCTTCGGGGGTGCTGCCATTGGGTTCGGCGCCTTGATCGAGCAGAGTCTTGTTGACTTTTGCTTCCTTCAATGACTGCACCAGTGCCGAGTTCACGCGGTCGACGACGGCTTTGGGCGTGTTGGCCGGTCCGAACATCGAGAAACCGCTGGACACGATGAAATCTTTCATGCCCTGCTCGATCATGGTCGGAATGGCCGGCGCGGCGGGGGAGCGTTTCTCGCCGGTCTGCGCGATCATAC
>JAKFUJ010000428.1 GCA_021732805.1 Betaproteobacteria bacterium
GCTCGGTGACATCGGTACGTTTCATCGGTTTGGTCATGCTGGCCGCGGCCAGCATGACCAAACCGATGAAACGTACCGATGTCACCGAGCTGGTGATGGAAGCCAAGATCAAAAAAGGCCTGTCATGGACCAAAATTGCCAAGGCCGTGGGCGCGAGCAAGGAATGGACGACCGCAGGGCTGCTCGGGCAGATGCAGATGACCAAAGCGCAGGCCGAGGCCGCCGGCAAGCTGCTGGGCCTGCCGCCGTATGCCGTGTTGTTGCTGCAGCAGGTGCCGTACAAGGGTTCGCTGCCGACGGCGGTGCCCACCGATCCGCTGATTTACCGTTTTTATGAGCTGGTCAGTGTCTACGGCACGACCTTCAAGGAACTGATCCATGAAGAATTCGGCGACGGCATCATGAGTGCCATCGATTTCAAGATGGACCTGAAGCGTGAGGCCGATCCCAAGGGCGACCGTGTGCAGATTGTGATGAGCGGGAAATACCTGCAGTACAAAACCTATTGATGCGGCGCAACGGAAGGTAAGTTTCCCCTCCGGCGGATTTCTGCGGTAGGCTGCTGCCGCAGAGCCCGCCTTTTGTTTGCTGAACCTCTTTGGAGAACATGATGACAAACAGACGTAAATTTCTGAAAGGCGGCGCGATGGCCGCGACCGGTGCCGCGATTACCGGTTTTCCGATGATTTCCCGCGCGCAGCCGGCGCAGACCTTTAGCTGGAAAATGACCAGCGCCTATCCCAAGGGCGCGCCGTTCTATATGGATGGTCCGGGCAGCGCCACCGATCTCGCCAAGCGGATCGAGGCCATGTCCAGCGGTCGCCTGAAAATCCAGGTGTTCGGCGCGGGCGAGCTGATTCCTGCGCTGGAAGGTTTTGACGCGGTGCGCGCCGGCACCGTGGAAATGAATCACGCCAACAGCTATTTCTGGACCGGCAAGACTTTCGCTGCGCAGTATTTTACCGCGGTGCCCTTCGGCCTCAACTTCCAGGGCATCAACGGCTGGCTGTATGACGGCGGCGGGCAGGCCTTGTGGAACGAGGTCTATGCGCCTTTCGGCATGGTGGCGATGCCCTGCGGCAACACCGGTGTGCAGATGACCGGCTGGTTCAAGAAGGAAATCAAGACGGTCGCCGACTTCAAGGGCCTGAAGATGCGTATCCCGGGGCTGGCCGGCAAGGTGTATGCAGCGCTGGGCGTGGACGTAAAGCTGCTGCCGGGCGGCGAAATCTTTCCAGCCCTTGAACGTGGTGTGATCGACGCCGCCGAATTTGTCGGGCCCTTCCAGGATCGCCGACTCGGTCTGCAGAAAGCTGCGAAGTATTACTACACCACCGGCTGGCATGAAACCGCGACGGTATCGGAGCTGCTGATCAACAAGGCGGCTTGGGAAAAACTGCCCAAGGATCTGCAGGCCGTCGTCGAAAACGCAGCCGCGGCGTGCAACGTGATCAGTGAAGCGTGGTGCCAGCGCAACAATGCGGAAGCCATGGATGATCTGGTCAAGAACCAGAAAGTCATAGCCAAACCGCTGCCGGATGCCGTGGTCAAGGCATTGCGCGACACCACCAAAAAAGTGCTCGACGAAGCCGTGGCCAAGGATCCGCTGGTGAAGAAGGTTCACGATTCGTACATGGCCTACAAGTCCAAGTACGATGCCTGGGCCGGTTACAGCGAAACCGTTTATCACAACAAGATCCGCGGCTGATTGATGGCCGCAACAAAGCTGCGTTCGCGCATCGAGCGCTGCACCGACCTCATCGGCCGGGCCACATCATGGCTCGTGCTGGTGATCGTTGTGCTGATGGCGACCAATGTGCTGCTGCGTTACATGTTCAGTTACGGCACGGTGTGGGCGCAGGAGCTGGAGTGGCATCTGCTCGCGCCGCTGATCCTGTTCGGCATGAGTTATGCGTTGCTGCACGGTGAGCATGTGCGGGTGGATGTGCTGTATGCCAACTTCTCGCCGCGCAAGAAGCTGTATGTGGATCTGTTGTCGGCTGTGCTGTCGATCGTGATCTCCGCAATCATCATCTGGCTGTCGCTGAAATACGTGCAGCAGGCCTGGGTGATCAACGAGCAGTCTTCGGACCCTGGCGGACTGCCGTATCGATGGCTACTTAAAGCATTGATTCCATTGGGATTTTTGTTTCTGATCTTGCAGTCTGCCGCACTCGCGCTGGGTACCATTGAGAAAATGAAGGCGCTGCGGCCATGAGCGGCACCGAAATCCTGGTCATCCTGATGCTGTTCGGATTTTTCGGTCTGCTGATGCTGGGCGTGCCGGTGGCCCTGACGCTGGCCACCACCGGATTCGTGTTCGGCTTCATCGGCTTTGGCCCGGGTCTGTTCAATCTGTTGCCGGCGCGCATCTATGGCGTGGTTGCCAATTACCAGTGGCTGGCGATTCCGCTGTTTGTGTTCATGGGTGTGATGCTGGAGAAATCGCGGCTGGCTGATGACCTGCTGGATGTCGTCGGCCATCTCGCCGGCGGGCTGCGCGGCGGCATGGCCATTGGCATCATTGCTGTTGGTGTACTGATGGGTGCGACCACCGGCATTGTCGGCGCCACGGTGATTACGCTGGGACTGCTGACGCTGCCGACATTGTTGAAGCGTGGTTACGATCCC
>JAKFUJ010000411.1 GCA_021732805.1 Betaproteobacteria bacterium
AGCACTGCTGTTGATCAACCGCGGTGCGACGGTTACCGTGTGCCACTCGAAAACTCGGGATCTGGTCAACCATGCCGCGCGTGCCGATATTCTCATCGCGGCAGCCGGACGGGCGGGACTGGTGACTGCGGACATGGTCAAACCCGGAGCGGCGGTGATTGACGTCGGAATCAACCGGCTGCCGGATGGCAAATTGGCCGGCGATGTTGCTTTTTCGGCAGCGAGTGAGCGGGCCGGGTGGATTACACCGGTGCCGGGGGGCGTGGGACCGATGACCGTGGCCATGCTGATTGCCAACACGGTGACCGCAGCAGAGCGCATTGCAGACGCGCAGATGCTGCCTGCTGCAGTCTAGGTGAGATTCATGCCCGGGGCAGATGCCGCCCGGGGTCGTAGAACGGCAGACGGGATACCCGCGCAGGGACCATGCCCGCCAGGCTGACCAGTGAGCCCGGGTGCCGATCTGCCGCGGCAACAAAACCCAGGCCAAGAACGCGTTTGATTAATGGTGATCTGCATACGCTGGTGAGGTGTGTCGTTTCGCTTCCAGTGGCCATTGCCGTCAGGCTGGCGGGATCCGTGTGCCGGCCGGTTTCCGGCAGCAGCCCCACCAGTTGCTTGACCGGCTCCTGCCACCTTAATCGGCGAAGCGAAGATAATCCAATAAAATCAACTGGATACATATCAACCAGTCGTGACAGTCCCAATTCATAAGGCGTGACTGGACTCGCCAGTTCGTGCGCGAACAGCAAATATCCGGCTTCGATGCGCAAGGAATCGACGGCCTCAAATCCGCATTCCCTCAGTCCGCAGGAGGCGCCGGCTCGCAGCAGGGTCTCCCATAATGCCGGTCCGTCCTGCGCGCGAACGATGATTTCATAACCCAATTCGCCGCTGTAGCCGATACGTGATACCCAACACGCAGCGTCGGCGAATCGGGCTGACCAGCAGTCAAAGTAGGAGAGACGGGCGGGCATGTCACTCAGACTTGCTGCGACAATGGCAGAAGAGCGTGGGCCCTGTACCGCAATGACGGCATGCTTATCCGATCGGTCAGTGACCGTGACATTGAAATTTCCGGCGCAATGCCGCACGTGCTGCAGATCGGCGCGGCGTCCGATGAACAGCGCATATCGCCGGGTATCAACGGCCCATACTGTGGCGTCATTGATTACGGTGCCATCCTCGTGCAGCAGCAGCGTATACGCGATACGACCGGTACGCAGCGCCGAGAGGTTGCGCGTCTGCAGGCGATGCAGGAAAGCAAGGCTGTCAGGGCCGCTGATATCCGCGCAGGCCATGAACGAAAAATCAAACAGGCCCGCCCCACGGCGGGTGGCCATATGCTCTGCGGCAGGATCAGTGAATTGCCGCGGCGTCAGTATCCCCGGCGCCAGTTCGTGCTGGCTGATTCCGCGTGATCCGAAATACTGTTGCAGCATGATGCCGAAGTTAAATCCAGCCGAGTGTGCGGGCAATCAGGTAGGCGCCGACCACGATGCACAGTACTGCAACAAATTTGCGCAGGGAATCTGCGTTGACGGCATGCACGATGCGCGCACCGAGAAAGACACCGGCAATTTCGAGCACTGTCACCGCACCGGCAATGCTGAAGTTGATCGACCCGAACTGCAGATTACCCAGGGTTCCGGAAGCGGCGGCGATGATCTGGATGACCTGACTGGTGCCGATTGACGCCAGCGTGGGAAAACCGAACAGGACCATGATCGGTACTGAAAGCGCGGGGCCGCCGACGCCGGTGAATCCCGATCCGAACCCTGCCGTGGCACCGATGCCGAGGAGCAGCCTTCGCTGCGCCTGCGGACAATTCTGCAGTGGCGGCTGCTGCAAGCCGCGCCAGGTCGCGAGCGTATAGACGCCGGCGAATATGATGATGCCGGCGAGTATCAATGCGAGCATGGCCGGACGGGTCAGCGAATTCATCCAGGCACCGATAAATGCGCAGAAAACGGCCCCGGTGCATACGGGCACTGTGATGCGCCAGTCGATACTGCCGTGACGCTGGAAGAGGGCAGTGCCGGTAACGCCCGTAAAAATGAAGGTAAAGAGGGCAGTCGCCATGGCTTCGTGGATGCCGAGGCCGGCGAATGCCGTGAGAGCAGGAATCAGCAGCACACCGCCGATGCCGACAGCACCGATCAGCGTGCCGACAACGAATGCGGTTGGCGCCAGCCAGAGCCAGTCGATCAAATGCTATCCGGAGGCGAACGCGGTGAGATTGCCGGTAATCAGGACGTTGAGTTGCTTCATGATGCGATAGCCCAGTGTGTGATCCTGGTCCATCAGGATCAGCAACTGGTCGCCGTTGATGGCGGCCACAGTGCAAGGCGTAATGGCCAGAGCGCCGGCGATGCGTTTCTGTTCACTTTCCACCAGTGCAGCCCAGCCAAATACTTCACCGCGTTTGAGAATCTGGCCCGCCTGGGTCTGCCGGTTTCCAAGACCGATGGTAAAACGCACCATGCCGCTGACCAGCACATAAAAATCAGCGGCTGGTTCGCCAAGTCCGTAGATATTGCTGCCCTGAGGATGCTGCTCAATGCGTCCCAGCCTGGCAATCTGCCCGATCTGCTGCGAAGTGAGGTCCGCGAAAAACGCCGTC
>JAKFUJ010000135.1 GCA_021732805.1 Betaproteobacteria bacterium
TGGACGAGAGTGTGCGTCAGGATACAACCGGTGAAGTCAGCGAAGCCGTTCCGGAAATACTCGGACAGGCGCCGGCGATGCAGGAAGTTTTCCGCGCCATCGGCCGCCTGTCGCAGTCGCACGCCACGGTGATGATCACCGGCGAATCGGGCACCGGCAAGGAACTGGTGGCGAGTGCATTGCATCGCCACAGCCCGCGCGCCGGACGACCTTTCATCGCCATCAATACCGCGGCGATCCCCAAGGAATTGCTGGAGTCCGAATTATTTGGTCACGAACGCGGCGCTTTCACCGGAGCACAGAACATGCGTCGCGGCCGTTTCGAGCAGGCTGAAGGCGGCACGCTGTTTCTCGACGAAATCGGCGACATGCCGCAGGAACTGCAGACCCGCTTGCTGCGCGTGCTGTCAGACGGCAATTTCTACCGGGTCGGCGGACACCAGCCGATCAAGGCCAATGTGCGCGTGATTGCGGCGACCCATCAGGATCTCGAGACGCGGGTCAAACAGGGGCTGTTTCGTGAAGACCTGTTTCACCGACTTAATGTGATCCGGCTGCGCCTGCCGGCATTGCGTGAACGGCGTGAAGATATCCCGCTGCTGGCGAAATATTTTCTGCAAAAAAGTGCGCGTGATCTGGGTGTTGAATCGAAACGTTTTGCCGATGCCACATTGAAATACATCGCCGTGCAGGATTTGCCGGGCAATGTGCGGCAACTCGAAAATCTGTGCCATTGGCTGACGGTGATGGCGCCGGCGGTAACCATCGAAGTCAATGATTTGCCGCCGGAAATGCGTGCGCAGTCCACAGTAGCCGGGGTGGAAGACTGGGTGACGGCGCTGGGGCGGGAAGCGGAGCTGCGACTGCATCGCGGTGAGACCGGCATCATGGAAGAACTGACCCACCAGTTCGAAAAAGTGCTGATCCTCAAGGCGTTGGCGCAAACCGGCGGACGCCGCATCGAAGCGGCGCAACTGCTGGGACTGGGCCGCAATACGCTGACGCGAAAAATCCAGGAACTGAAGATCGAACCCAACCGCGGCGAAGAATCCTGACCGTTCGAGCCTGTTCCAAGCGGCGAGGAAGCCTGGCAACCGTAGTACTATCAGCCGGAGATTTTTCCTGGAGGGCGTACGCCCATGTCAGTCTATGATTACGATCTGATTACCATCGGCGGCGGTTCCGGTGGTGTTCGCGCGAGCCGCATGTCGGCCGCGCACGGCGCGCGAGTGGCGCTGATCGAGGCCGGGCCTCTTGGCGGCACCTGCGTCAACGTCGGCTGCATACCCAAAAAACTGTTTTCCTATGCTGCGAATTTTTCCACGGAATTCATTGATGCTGGCGGTTTCGGCTGGTCGCCGGAGCCAGTGGCATTCGACTGGAAAACCTTGCTGGCCAACAAGGATCACGAGATTGCCCGACTCAATGGCATTTACGCAAGGGTATTGCAGGATGCGGGTGTTGAAGTCATTGCCGGCCGCGCCCGTGTTGTCGATGCGCACAGTGTCGAAGTCGACGGCAAAATTCTGACCGCTGCCCATCTGCTGATCGCCACCGGCGGTCATGCCGTGAAGCCGGACATTCCCGGCGCCGCGCTGGGCATTACCTCTGATCAGGCTTTTCATCTGGATACGCTGCCGCGCCGCGCGCTGCTGGTCGGCGGCGGGTATATTGCTGTCGAATTTGCTTCGATATTCAACGGTCTGGGCGTGGCCACCACGCTGATCCACCGCGGCGGGCAGCTGCTGCGCGGATTTGATGACGACATGGGCAAGGTGCTGGCGGAGGAATTGTCGCAGCAGGGCATCACGTTGAAACTCAACGAGACCCCGCGCGAGCTGAAACAGGACAAGGGTCATTTGCAGCTGGTGCTGGGTTCGGGAAACAGCCTGGAGGCAGACTTGGTGATGTTTGCGACCGGCCGCCGGCCGAATGTGGATGGACTGGGTCTGGAGACGGTTGGCGTCAAGCTGGCCGGCAACGGCGCAGTACAGGTCGATGATTTTTATTGCACTGCTGTGCCTTCGATACACGCCATCGGCGATGTGATTGACCGTGTGCAACTGACGCCGGTGGCGATTGCCGAGGGCATGGCGCTGGCGCGCACACTGTTCAAGAATGAGCCATCGAGGCTGGATTACGCCAACATTCCCACCGCAGTTTTCAGCCATCCGCATGTCGGCACGGTGGGTCTTACGGAAGCCGCAGCGCGGGAGCGTAATGCAGCAGTTGATGTGTATCGCACCCGCTTTCGCCCGCTGAAGGCGACGCTGTCCGGTTCAAAAGAGCGCGTTTTCATGAAACTGGTGGTAGCACGTGATTCCGGAAAGGTGCTGGGCGCGCACATGGTTGGTGATGGCGCCGGAGAAATCATTCAGGGCATCGCCGTGGCGCTCAACTGCGGAGCGACCAAGGCGCAGTTCGACGCGACGCTGGGCATCCATCCCACCACAGCCGAAGAATTCGTCACGATGCGCGCCTGAAGGATGGGTAAGGCGGCATACCCCTTGCCGCTGCTGATGGAGAAGGCGGCATACCCCTCGCCGTTGTTGATGAGGAATACGGCATAACCCTCGCCGTTGCTGATGAGGAAGACGGCATACCCCTCGCCGTTGCCA
>JAKFUJ010000290.1 GCA_021732805.1 Betaproteobacteria bacterium
GCTCGACGATGCCGGCACCCACCGCCTGCCGCGCGCAGCGAAAACCGTGGTTGCACGGCAGATCATTGAACACATTGCCGCGCTTTGCAGCTCCGGGAAACGCAAACCCAAGTAACCTTGGCACGGGTTGCCTCGTCCACCCGTTCACTTTTCACTCGTTCACGGCTTTCATGAAATCCATAGACGTCAAAATCCTCGACGCGCGGCTGAGCGATCAGTTGCCGCAGTACGCAACCCCCGGCTCCGCCGGCCTTGACCTGCGTGCCTGCCTTGACGCTCCGCTGACGCTGCAGCCGGGGCAGACCGCGCTGATACCCGCCGGCATGGCCATCCATATCGCCGACCCCGGACTCGCCGCGATCATCCTGCCGCGCTCCGGCCTCGGCCACAAACACGGCATCGTGCTCGGCAACCTGGTCGGACTGATTGATTCGGATTATCAGGGCCAGTTGTTTGTATCGACATGGAACCGCGGCAATGCCGCGTTCACCATCAATCCGCTGGAACGCCTGGCGCAACTGGTGGTCGTACCCGTCGTGCAAGTTACATTCAACATCGTCGATGATTTCACCGCCTCGGCCCGCAGCGCCGGCGGCTTTGGCAGCAGCGGGAAAAACTAGAGCCTGTTATGGACTTATTCGGAATGCAACGTCTTTCCCTCATCCCCACCCTTCTCCCGGAGGGAGAGGGCTAGGGCGAGAGAGATGCGAAATAAATAATTGATTTAATTGCATAAATTATAAAGTTCATAACAGGCTCTAGTGATGAGTGCGGATTGATGAGCGGAAATCTTAAAAACTGAGGTGCTGGTTTGCGTTCATCACTCATCACTCATCGATCCGCACTGGTTCTCTTCGCCCATGGCGCACGTGATCCGGAGTGGGCGGAACCCTTTCGCGCCATTGCTGCCCGCGTCGCAGAAAACCGTCAGGATCTTGCAGTCCGGCTGGCATTTCTGGAAATGCAAACGCCGACACTGGTCGACGCAATCACCGATCTGGCTGCCAGCGGACACACCACCATCCACATCGCGCCGCTGTTCATGGCGCAGGGTGGCCACCTGAAAAAAGACGTGCCGCTGCTGCTGGACGGCATCCGCAGCCGACAGCCCGCATTGACCATCACCTTGCTGCCGGCGATCGGCGACATACCCGGCCTGCGCGACGCCATCGCCGGCTGGCTGGCTGATACCGTTCCCGGAGCTTGCGCATGAAACGCCTGTTGTTGCTGTTTGTATTGTGTTTTACGCCGGCCGCCCAGGCAGCGATGCCGCAGATTGAATTGACGATCCACAAGCAGACACTGACCGCTGAAGTCGCCGGCAACGACGCAGACCGCATGCAGGGCCTGATGCATCGGCGCATGTTGCCGGACAACCGCGGCATGCTGTTTGTGTTCCCGAACGTCGCCTTGCATGGCATGTGGATGATGAACACTTATGTTCCGCTGTCGGTGGCCTTCATTGACGAAGCCGGAACCATCATCAACATCGAAGACATGCAGCCCCATACCCGGGACGCGCACAGCGCGAAAAAACCGGCGCGTTATGCGCTGGAAATGAACCTCGGCTGGTTTCGCAAGCATGGCATCAAGCCGGGCATGAAAATAGAAGGGCTGAACCGCGCGCCCCCGCCGCGCTGATGCGGACCACGACAGCAAACAAAAAGCCCGGGGCATCCCGGGCTTTTTTCAAGTCAAGATCGGATGATGAGGTTCAGGAGAAATTTTTCGCCGCAAAATCCCAGTTGGCCAGGCTTGCCAGAAATGTTTCGACAAATTTCGGCCGCGCATTGCGAAAATCAATGTAGTAGGCGTGTTCCCACACATCGATGGTCAGCAACGCCTTGTCACCCGTGGTCAGCACGGTGCCGGCATTGGAGGTGTTGACGATGTCCACGCTGCCGTCGGCTTTTTTCACCAGCCAGGTCCAGCCGGAACCGAAATTGCCGACAGCACTTTTGGTGAAAGCTTCCTTGAAGGCATCGAAGCTGCCCCACTTTTTGTCGATGGCCGCGGCCAGCGCACCGGCAGGTTTGCCGCCGCCGGAAGGTTTCATGCTGTTCCAGAAAAAGGTGTGGTTCCATACCTGCGCCGCATTGTTGAACACGCCGCCGGAAGATTTCTTGATGATGTCCTCGAGGGACGCATTTTCGAATTCGGCGCCCTTGATCAGACCATTGAGGTTGGTGACATAAGCCTGATGGTGCTTGCCATAATGAAACTCGAAGGTCTCCTTCGAAATGTGCGGCGCGAGTGCATCCATTGCATACGGCAGTTTCGGCAGTTCATGTTGCATTGCTCTGTTCCTTTGCTTGTGGCGGAAAAAAATGAATGATACGGTAGCCAGTGCCCGCAGCCAACCCGCGCAGGCTGAAAATGCACATCAAAAAAAACGCCCGGGAATGCCCGGGCGTTTTTTACGGAAGAAACGGTAAAAGTTACAAGCCGCCGTTTTGCTGCGCAACCATGCAAAACAGCATCGGCACCGAGAGCATGGTGTTGGCACGTGAAGTCAGCATCGCCAGACGCGCGGCTTTGGCCTTGGCTTCGGCATCCACCTGCACGATGCCCAGCGCTTTCTTCTGGTTGGGCCAGATGATGAACCACACGTTG
>JAKFUJ010000209.1 GCA_021732805.1 Betaproteobacteria bacterium
AAATGGGTCGGTTGATCAGGGAATTGGCATCGATACATTTCTAGCTTGAGGGGATCAATATCATTAGCAAAAATCGTCTCCCAACCAGCTTTTTGTAAGCCCATTCGCATGAGGCCGATACCGGCAAAAAACTCCGCTACTGTTTTAGGCAGTGGCTCATCGTTACCAGAATATGGCTTTGGCAGTTGTGTCCTGATTTTTAAAACTTTGCCCATTGATGACTCCAAGGCCAAGTATGCTTAATGTGCTACTCGGCAACGTTAAAAACCAAATGATTTTACTCGTTCAGCCAAGAGTACCAGACTGAGTTTTTTAAGCCACTCGCCGGCCAACCGGCTTCACCGACAACCGCAACCCCGCCGCATCCAGAATCGCCGTGAGGCTGCGCAGCTCCGGATTACCCGAAGCAGACAGCATCCGGTAAGTCGCCTCACGCGTGAGTTTCAATTTTCGCGCCAACCTCGAAACCCCACCTTGCGCCTGCACCACGTGGCGCAGCGCCATCATCAGCGCCGGCTGATCGCCTTCGTCGATGGCGGCTTCAACATAGGCAGCAGCTTCCGCAGTATCTTTCAGACGCCCGACTAACCACCGCTCATATGAAACGCTCGGAGGTCGCAGACGCGCAGCATCAAGCTTGCGCAGGGTCTGCGCACCCATCACGCCGAGGTCATGAAGCCGCCTCGCGGTTTCAAACATCTCTTCACGCAATCGCTTGTTTGCCATTGTAGTTTTTCATCTTCGCCGAACTGATTTCGACTGCTCACGCCGCCACCCGCACACCCACTGAAATACCCGCCTTTGCACACAATCCGACAAGGTAGTCCAGCGACAGCAACTCGACTTTACCGCGGACAATTTCCGAGATGCGCGGCTGTGTGACGCCAAGACGTTTTGCTGTTTGCGCCTGAGTCAGTTCTTCGCGTTCCATCCAGACACGCAGGGCTTCTGCGAGCTTCGCGCGCAACAGCATCACTTCCGCTTCATGCGGCGGAAAGCCGAGATCGCGGAAAATGTTTCCGCCGGATTCAGTCATCTTTGCGGCCATGTATGGCTCCTTTTGCTAATTCCTGTACATGACGGAAACGCAGAAAGATCATCCCTGGACGTCCCGATGAAACGTATGTGCTTCACTGAAAGATTATACGAATATTCGTATGTTGATCAAGCCGGAATGTGTTTACTGCTGCTGTTCCGCCTGAGAATACATTATAACTTATTGATTTTATTTAATATTTTAAGAAGGCGCTGGAGCGGGATTCCCATCAACGTGGCAGTCCCGCAATCCTTCAAACCTCAACCATAACCCGGTTGCGCCCGCCCTCTTTGGCGCGATACAGCGCACGATCGGCACGCGTCAGCGCGTCGTCGGCGCTGGCGTCATCCGCCTTGATTTCGGTGACGCCGATGCTGATGGAGAGCGGGATGGTCCACTTGTCGTGCACCGCCGGTGTTTCGGCCACCTGTTTGCGCAGGCGTTCCGCAAAAATTTCGGCAGCAGGCGAGTCGGCGCCCGGCAGGATGACGGCAAACTCCTCGCCGCCGAGGCGCCCCAGCGTGTCGATCTTGCGCAGTTCTTCTCGCATCAGGTCGGCGAGGTGGCGCAGCACCTGGTCGCCGGTGGCATGGCCGAAGGTGTCGTTGACCATCTTGAAATGGTCGATGTCAATCATCAGCACGGCGGCGCTTTTTTCTTCGGCGCGGCTGACGCGGGCTTTTTCCTGTTCGAGCTGGCCGAGGAAGTGCCGCCGGTTCGGGAGGCCGGTGAGCATGTCGGTGGCGGCCAGTTCGCGCAGGTCGGCTTCGAGGCGTTTCTGTTCGGTGATGTCGCGCGAGATGACCACCACCTTGGACACCTTGCCGTCGGCATCGCGGATGGCGCGCCCGTCGGATTCCATGAAACGGATGCTGCCGTCCTTCAGCACAAAGCGGAACTCGGCACATTCGCCGATGCCCGTCGTCACCGTCCTGCGGAACAATTCCTTGATGCGATCACGGTCGTCGGGATGGATTTCCATGAAAGAGTTGCTGCCCTGGCGAATGTCCTTCTCGCGGAACAGCGGCCGATACGAGGGGCTGTTGTAGACGCGCCGGCCTTCGGTGTCGAGGACGGCAACGAGGTCACCGACGTTTTCGACGATGGCGCGGAACAGTTCCCGGGTTTCGTATAACTTGCCCTCAGTCTCTTTCTGGCGGCGCAGCCAATCGGCATTGCGCATTTCACGATCGATCACGGCACCGAGGCGGACCAGTTCGCTTTTCTGCACGTAGTCCTGCGCCCCGAGCTTGATCAGCGACACAGCCAGGTTGAGGTTGTTTTCGCTGGAAACAACGATGAACGGCACCTCAGGGTGCAGTTCCTTCGCCATCGCCAGTGCCGTCGGGGCCGGGAAATCAGGGAGAGGCTGACCGCAGATGATCAGATCCCATTCCTCGGATTCCAGCGCGGCATGCATGACGGTCGGGGTGGAGATGACGGTCAACCCAACTTGATAGCCTTGGTTGTCCAGCACGTGCAACAGCGATGCCAGGTCGGCGTTCGAGTTTTCGACTATCAGCAGCTGTAACCGTTGTTTCATTGCCCCCCCAAGGCAAGGCTTGGTGCCATTAACG
>JAKFUJ010000442.1 GCA_021732805.1 Betaproteobacteria bacterium
ACGCCGCGACGGACACCGCAAAAATCCGCACCCGCTTTCCGCCGGAACCCAACGGTTACCTGCACCTGGGTCATGCCAAATCGATCTGCCTCAATTTCGGCCTCGCGCTGCATTACGGCGGCGCCTGTCACCTGCGTTTCGACGATACCAATCCGGAAAAGGAAGAGCAGGAATACGTCGACTCGATCCGTGACGCAGTGCAATGGCTGGACTTCGACTGGGGCCGGAACCTGTATTTCGCCAGCGATTATTTTGATTTCATGTATGAGGCCGCGGAATACCTGATCACTGCCGGCCACGCCTACGTCGATGAACAGAGTGCGGAAGAAATGCGCGTCAACCGCGGCACGCTGACCCAGCCCGGCAAACCCGGCCCGTGGCGCGACCGTCCCGCGGCGGAGTCCCTCACGCGTTTCCGCGAAATGCGCGCCGGCAAACATGCCGACGGTGCGATGGTGCTGCGCGCGAAAATCGACATCGCCTCGCCCAATATCAACCTGCGCGATCCGACGATCTACCGCATCCGCAAGGCCACGCACCACCGCACTGGCGATGCCTGGCCCATTTATCCGATGTACACCTACGCGCATCCGATTGAAGATGCGCTGGAGAGAATCACCCATTCGCTGTGCACGCTGGAGTTCGAAGACCAGCGACCGTTTTATGACTGGTTGCTTGGAAAACTCGCCGACGGCGGCCTGCTGGCGCGGCCATTGCCGCAGCAAATCGAATTCGCGCGGCTCAACCTGACCTATGTCGTGCTGTCCAAGCGCAAGCTGATCCAGCTCGTCGCGGAAAAACATGTAGCCGGCTGGGATGACCCGCGCATGCCGACGCTGGTCGGCGCGCGGCGTCGCGGTTACACCCCTGAAGGCATGCGTCGTTTTGCCGAACGCATCGGTGTTTCCAAAGGCGATTCGTGGATCGACTATTCAGTGCTCGAAGACTGCATGCGCGAACATCTGAATGAAACTGCCGAGCGCCGCATTGCCGTGCTCGACCCGGTGAAGCTGGTCATCGACAATTATCCGCAAGGCCAGCAGGAAGACTGCTTTACGCCCAATCATCCTCAAAAACCCGAACTGGGCAAACGTGTCGTGCCGCTGACGCGTGAGCTGTGGATCGAACGTGAAGATTTCGCGGAAACACCACCCAAGGGATTTTTCAGGTTGTTCCCGGGCAACAGCGTGCGCCTGCGTTACGGCTACGTCGTCAAATGCTCTGACTTCGAAAAAGATGCTTCCGGTAACATCACTGCGGTGCATTGCGAATATCTGCCCGAGACCAAATCCGGCACACCCGGCGCCGACTCGGTCAAAGTCAAAGGCAACATCCACTGGCTCAGCACCGCACACGCTCATGCCGCGGAAGTGCGGCTCTATGACCGTTTGTTCAAATCCGAGCATCCGGACGCAGGCGACCGCGATTTTCTGCTCGATCTCAATCCGGATGCACGGCGCGTCATCACCGCACAACTGGAACCCGCGCTGCGCGACGCACCCGCCGATGCGCGTTACCAGTTCGAGCGTCACGGCTATTTCATTGCCGACCACAGGGACAGCAAACCGGGCGCGCCGGTGTTCAACCGCACGGTGACCCTGCGCGATTCCTGGGCCAAATAATCCACACTACCGAGGAGAACATTCGATGAGCAGCAAAACCGCAATCATCACCGGCGCCGGCAGCGGCATCGGCAAGGCCACTGCGCTGGCATTTCTGAAAGACGGCTGGAATGTCGCGCTGGTCGGTCGACGGCAGAACGTTTTGGAAGAAGCGCTGGCCGAAGCCGGCGCCGATGCTGCACACGGCATCGCGGTGCCGACCGATGTTTCCGATCCGCAGTCGGTGACGGCTTTGTTCGAAGCCGTCAAAAAACGGTACGGACGCGTCGACGCGCTGTTCAACAATGCCGGACTGAACGCGCCGGGCGTGCCGTTCGAAGACCTGCCCTACGAAAAATGGAAAGCCGTCGTCGATGTCAATCTCGGCGGGTCGTTTCTGTGCGCGCAAGCCGCTTTTCGCGTGATGAAGGATCAGAACCCGCAGGGCGGGCGCATCATCAACAACGGATCGATTTCGGCGCATGCGCCGCGCCCGGATTCCGCGCCGTACACCTCGTCCAAACACGGCGTCTCCGGCTTGACCCGCACCATGTCACTCGACGGCCGCAAATACGGCATCGCCTGCTGTCAGGTGGATGTCGGCAACGCAATGACCGAACTCGCCGCGCGCATGGCCAAAGGCGTCAAACAGGCCGACGGCACAGTCAAGGCGGAACCGATGATCGATGTCGCGGATGTTGCACGGTCGGTGCTGTTCATGGCCAGCCAGCCGCCGGGGGTCAATATCTATCATCTGATGGTGATGGCCACCAACATGCCTTACGCCGGGCGCGGCTGATTGGGTAGCAGCAGAATTCGCCGCAGTCCGCATTAAAAATATCAATAAAATCAATTATTTATATTGATATTACGCCTTTAATGGCTTGAACCGCAGGCGTTTCGGCTTGGCGCCCTCTTCACCCAGGCGCTTGCGCTTGTCGGCTTCGTATTCCTGATAGTTGCCGGAGAAAAACACCGCCTGCGAATCGCCTTCGAAGGCGAGGATGTGGG
>JAKFUJ010000298.1 GCA_021732805.1 Betaproteobacteria bacterium
GCACAGGCCATGAGTGCAGGCCTGGGGCAGCAGGTGGTCATCGACAATCGCAGCGGCGCCGGCGGCATGATCGGCGCTGACAACGTGGCGAAATCTCCGCCAGACGGTTATTCCGTCGTCAACGTGCAGGCTTCGTTTACCGCAAACTCGGCGTTGCGGCCCAAGCTGGCCTATGACCCGCTCACGGATTTTGCCTATATCGGCATGATGGCGCGCGGACCGCTGCTGATGGTGGTGCATCCGTCATTGCCGGTCAAAAATGCAAAAGAATTCATCGCCCTCGCCAAAGCCAAACCCGGCCAGATCAATTACGGTTCGACCGGCACCGGTGGTCACAATCACCTCGCCACCGAGTTGTTCAAACGCATGGCGGGTATCAATATCGTGCATATCCCGTATAAAGGCGTGGCGCCGGCACTGACCGACCTGATGGGCGGCCAGACCCAGCTGGTGATGACCAGCCTGCCCTCGGCGATGACCCAGGTGCAGGCGAACCGCCTGAAGGCGCTGGCGGTGGGCAGCGAAAAACGCTCGTCTTTCATGCCCGAACTGCCAACCCTCGGTGAGTCCGGCGTCTCCGGTTATGTCGCGGAATTCTGGTGGGGTCTCGCAGTGCCGGCCAAAACACCGGCGGACATCGTCAATCGTCTCGCCAGCGAGCTGACCAAGGCTTTGCAGTCGCCCGATCTCAAGCAGCGGTTTGCTACGGAAGGCGCCGAACCCAGCGTGATGTCGCGTGATCCATTCGCGGCGTTCATCAAGAACGAGATCACGCGCTGGCGCAAGGTTGCGCAGGACACCGGCATCAAGCCGGACTGACCCGCAGATGGCCGCGCCGCAACGCAACTATGATGCGTCGGCCCACGGCCCGCTCGATGGCGTGCGCATCATCGATCTTTCACGCCTCGTTGCCGGCAATACACTGACCCAGGTACTCGGTGATTTCGGCGCCGAGGTCATCAAGATCGAGCCGCCCGCCGGCGACACGCTGCGCGCGTGGAAAGTCGAGCAGGTCGATACCAACTGGAAGCTGTACGCCCGCAACAAGAAAAGCCTGGGCCTGGAACTGCGCAAACCCGAGGCGCGGGAGCTATTGCTGCAACTGATCGAAAAAGCCGCTGTGTTCGTCGAAAGTTTCCGACCCGGCACGCTGGAAAAAATGGGGTTGGGGCCTGACATGCTGCTGGCGCGCAATCCGAAACTGGTCATCGTGCGCATCTCCGGCTGGGGCCAGGACGGTCCTTACAAACGCCGCCCCGGCTTCGGCACTCTCGTCGAAGGCCTGTCGGGATTCGCGGCGCTGAACGGATTCGAAGACCGCGAGCCGGTGCTGCCGCCGATGTATCTCGCCGATACCATCGCCGGACTGTATGGTGTCAGCGGTGTACTGATCGCATTGCGCGAAGTGGAACAAAACGGCGGCAAGGGCCAGGTCATCGACCTGCCGCTGCTCGATCCGCTGTTCGCGGTGCTCGGACCGCAGGCCGCCTATTACCGGCTGACCGGCAAAATCAAGCCGCGCACCGGCAGCCGTTCCACCAACGCCGCCCCGCGCAATGCCTACCGATGCAAGGACGGCAAATATGTCGGCCTGTCGGCTTCGATCCAGAAAATGGCCGAGCGCGTGTTTGAATCCATCGGCCGCGCCGACCTGATCAGCAACCCGCGTTACAAAACCAATGCCGACCGCGTCAAACACGCTGCTGAACTCGATGCCATCATCGGCAAGTTCATCGCGCAACGCACCCAGGCCGAGAACGTTGCCTTTTTCGAAAAAGCCGATGTCACCATCGGACCGATCTACGACATTTCGCAGATTGTCGAAGATCCGCATGTGCTGGCACGCGAACTGATTGCCGACTATCCCGATCCGGACATGGGTACGTTTCCGATGCATCATGTGGTGCCCCGTCTGTCGGGAACGCCAGCTTCGATCCGCACGCCGGCGCCGAAAATCGGCGAGCACAATGCCGCATTGCTTGCCGAACTCGGCATTGATGCAGCGGCCTATCTACAGCTGCTGGCCGCGGGCATCGTCTGCGCCGGCAATAACGCCGGCCCCGACGAAGAATAATTTTATCAATTAAATCAACAGGTTAAATCATGTATCGTGAACTCCCCGTGTGGCGCTCGCTGATGTACGTGCCGGTCAACGTCGAAAAGTACGTCGACAAGGCGCACACCCGTGGCGCTGACGTGATCCAGCTCGATGTTGAAGACAGCGTGCCGCCAGCGGAAAAAGCCAATGCGCGCAAGCTGATCGAAAAAAACGCGGCGCGCGTCAAACGCGGCGGCGCCGATGTCGTGGTGCGCATCAACCAGCCGCTATCGCTGGCGGTGCGCGACATTGAGGAAGCGATCTGCCCGGACGTCAACGGCATCGCCGTGACCAAGGCTTCCGGCGTGTCACATCTGCAGTTGCTCGACGAACTGGTCAGCGAACTGGAACAGAAACGCGGCATGACCATCGGCCACACCAAATTCATCACCATGATCGAAACGCCGGAAGCGTTTTTCAAGATCCGTGAAATCACCACTGCCAGCAGCCGCATCATTGCCTGCAACATCGGCGGCGAGGATTATGCGCTGAACTGCAACATGC
>JAKFUJ010000466.1 GCA_021732805.1 Betaproteobacteria bacterium
ATACTGGGGATTTCTTAAAATATCAATAAAAACAATAATTTATGATGAACTAAACAGTTTGCGTCCGCTTACATTGGTTTGTTTTTTTTATAATAAGTCCAGTATTATTAGACATTAACGGAAAATAATAAACTTGCACCGAGTTTGATAAATCTGTTAAAAATCTAGTATGACTGGACTAAACAAAGAAAATGCAAACCAATCCAAGCTGAGCCGTCTGCAGAGCGAGCTGCCGGCAGGACTGCTGGCGACAACCGACTGGCTGCGTGCGCGTGGCTATTCCCGGCAGTTGCTGGGCCATTACGTCGCCAGCGGCTGGCTGGAGTCGCCTGCGCGCGGCGTCTATCGCCGTCCCGGCCCGCCGCTGAAATGGCAGCAGGTGGCGGCTTCGCTGCAACACCTGCTGCAGTTGCCGGCGCATGTGGGCGGGCTGACTGCGCTGGAGGCCCAGGGCAAGGGCCATTTTCTGCGGCTGAGCGGCGTGATGACCGTGCATCTGTATGCACAGGTACGCCTGCCGGCCTGGCTGAGCAAGCTGCTGCTCGCGGATCGCTTCATCGTGCATCGTGACCGGTTGTTCACCGAGCCCGACGTATCCGCCGTGCATGAGGCACGGGATGCGACTGTGGCGTGGTCGCCGCCGGGGATCGGACTGACGCAGTTGACCTGGGGTGCGTACGACACGCCGCTGACGTATTCGACACTGGAACGCGCGTTTCTGGAGCTGCTTGACGACAGTGCCGAAGCGGGTTCGATCGTGCATGCGAATCTGATCCTGCAGGGGTTGACCACGTTGAGCCCGCGCCGATTGCGGGCATTGCTGACGGTCTGCCGCAGCATCAAGGTGAAACGGCTGTTCTTCGCGCTGGCCGGGCGCCATAACCACCAGTGGGTTCGTGCGCTTGACGCGAAGGACTTCGACCTCGGCAAGGGCAAGCGCCAGCTCGTGCCCGGCGGGCGGTTGCATCCGGAATATCTGATCACGTTGCCGGCGGAGCTGGACGATGCGTACTGACAGCGACGACTTCCGGCGGGTGCGGATGCTGGTCGAGGTGCTGCCGGCCGTCGCGGCGGAGGCTTGTTTTGCGTTGAAAGGGGGCACTGCCATCAATCTGTTTTTCCTCGACCTGCCGCGCCTGTCGGTGGACATTGACCTGACCTATCTGCCGTTCACCGGCTACACCGAGGCCGGCGCGGGGATTGATGCGGCGCTGCGCCGTGTCCGTGACTGCCTCGTCGGGGGTTTGCACCCTTTCATGGTGCGGCTGGGACCCGGTCGCGGTTCGGGGCATGTCGATACGTTGCATGTGGAACGCGACGGTCTTGATATCAAGATCGAGGTGAATCCGGTGCTGCGCGGGGCACTGCATCCGACGGCATTTATGACAGTCCGTCCGGCGGCCGAGGACCATTTCGGTTATGCGCAGATGACCGTGCTGGCGCCGGATGATGTATACGCCGGCAAGCTGGTTGCTGCGCTGGATCGTCAGCATCCCCGCGATCTGTTCGATGTGAAGCTGTTGCTCGATGCCGGCAAGCTGACAGATTCACTGTTCCGGGCGTTTCTGGTTTACCTCGCCGGACACAAGGGCGTGATCGCACATACACTGGAGCCGCGGCGCAAGGATATCGCCCGGCTGTATCGCGAACAGTTGCAGGACATGGTCGCGGAGCCGGTCAGTCTCGACGCGCTGGTTGATGCACGGGAGCGCTTGATCCGGGAAATCCATGCGCGTACCGGCGATGCCGAAAAGCAGTTTCTGCTTTCGGTCAAGCGCATGCGGCCTGAAGGCAGCCTGATCGGTCTGCCGCAGGCATCGGAGCTTCCCGCCATCCGCTGGAAGCTGCACAATCTCGCGCAGATGACAGATGAAAATCACAAGGCGGCATTGGCAAACCTCGAACAAGTCCTGAATCGGATCGGCAAATGAGCAACGCTTCGCAGCAGATCGTCAACAAGGCCTGGAATTTCGCGCATGTGCTGCGCGACGACGGACTGTCGTATATGGCCTATACCGAGCAGATCACCTTTCTGCTTTTCCTGAAAATGGCGCATGAACAAACCCGGCGAGCCTTTCAGCATGGTGCTGGTCAGGCCGCGGCAACGGTTGCGAGTCGTTGCTGATGAACCGGTCAATGAACCACCGTCATTGCTCGCTGGTCAAGGTTGTTCCAGCAGTTTCAACCGCTGCACCTTGCCCGAAGGCCCCTTCGGTAGTTCAGTCACCAACTTGATGATCTTCGGCGCCTTGTATTTGCCCAGTTCCCGCCGTGAAAACTCGGCCAGTTCTTCGACCGAACATTGGGCATCGGGTTTGAGGATGACGCAGGCCATGATGTCCTGGCCATAGCGGGCATCCGGTATGCCGACTGCCGCGGCTTCGAGTACGGCCGGGTGCTTTAAAAGAGCTTCGTCGATTTCGCGCGGCGCGATGTTTTCGCCGCCTTTAATAATTAATTCCTTCATGCGCCCGGTGACGAACACAAAGCCGTCGTCGTCCATGTAGCCGAGGTCGCCGGTATGCATCCAGCCGTCGGGTTCCAGCGTCTTCGCGGTGTTCTCCGGATCCTTGTAATAACCGGTCATCACATTGTCGCC
>JAKFUJ010000149.1 GCA_021732805.1 Betaproteobacteria bacterium
GCACGGAACCGTCGCTGATTGAATACCCCAGCGATTTCCCGCTGAAAATTCTCGGCCACACCCAGCCGGGGTTCGCTCAAACGATATTAAAAGTTGTCAAGCGTCATGCGCCGGATTTTGACGACACCACGCTGGAAATGAGAACCAGCAAAAAAGGCAAATACCTGAGCGTCACCTGCGTGATACGCGCCACTTCGCGTGAACAGCTCGACGCGCTGTATCAGGAACTGTGCGACCTGCCGCAAGTCGTGATGGTGTTATGAGCCTGGCCCAGGCTTCGCTTCCAGCCGCGCCATCTGCCGGTCGTGCCAGCGACCCAGCAGCAGCAGCGCGATGATCGCACCGGTCAGCGCCATGAACATGTCCCACTGCGTATCCCAGACATCTCCCTGCGTGCCGAGGAATTCTTCAGCGCCCGCGCCGAACGCCAGCGCCGCCCACCATTCGATCAGTTCGTAGAACGCACTGATCGCCAGCGCCACGCAGACCACAAGAAAAGCGAGGATTTTCCGGCCTTCAATACGGAACACGCGCAGCAACAGCTCGCGCGCCACCATCGCCGGCACCAAGCCCTGTGCGAGATGGCCGATGCGATCGTAGGGATTACGCTCGAAACCCAGCCACTCCTGCAACCAGAAACCCAGAGGCACCCGGGCATAGGTATACGCGCCGCCGTAAATCAGAATCAGGCCGTGGACGGCAATCAGCCAATACACCAGCGGCGTCAACGGCAGCCGGTTGCGGGTGGCGACCAGCACCGGCGCCGCAATCAGCACCGGCAATACTTCCATGAACCAGGTCAGACGGTCGTAGGGTGCAATCGCCGAGGCAACCAGGGCGACAGTCCAGAACACGCAGAGCACCGTCAATGTGCGGTCAGCGGCAGTCATCCACACAACCCCGCACGGTCATTTGGGCAGCTTGCGCTTGCGCAGTTCGCGCAATTCGTCGGCGTATTCGCGGTTGAAATCCGAACCGGAGCCGTTCAGGTAATTGCGGAAATCGGCGCACACCTGGTCAAAGCCGTCGCGTGGCTGGGCCAGGATTTCGTCACGGTGTGTGGTGCGGTATTCGACAATCGAACCCTCATATTTGCCGATGTTGCGCACGTATTCCTTCTCGTCCTTCGACGCGCCGCGGATCATCATCGTCAACCGGGCATCGAGTTCATTGAGCAGCGGCTGATGCCGCTTCTGCCAGGCAGCGTAGGCTTTTTCAGCGGATTTGGCCTGCGCCGGAAACGCCTGATCGCAGGCCTCGCGCAGGGCCAGCAGGCGCTGATGCGCGAAATAGATCTTGCTCAGATTGGCTCCGTAATCGCCGGAGTTTTCGGCGGCCGTAGCCGGCTGTGCCAAAGCCAGCGCCACGCTCAGTAACCATGCACCCGCAACTTCGACGCGCACTGCTGTCTCCCGATCGTCCTATAATGCAGGCTGATTATCCCATCAATCAGCGGGCCCGGCGCCCGCCTGCAGGGTTGCTCCAGTGCCCCAGATTTTTACAGTTCCTTCCACCGCTCCGGTTTCAAGGGCCGCCGAACCGCTGGTCGTGCGCCAGCCCGGACTGGTGGCGTACGTGCCAACCTGGGAACAGATGCGCGAATTCACGCTGGCGCGCAACGAGCAGACCCCTGACGAACTGTGGCTGCTGGAACATCCGCCCGTGTACACCGTCGGCATTGCCGGCAAAACCGAGCACTGGCCGCGGGTCGACAATGGCATTCCGGTGGTACGCGTCGACCGCGGCGGCCAGATCACTTATCACGGACCGGGCCAGCTGATCGCCTACCTGCTGCTCGATATGCGCCGGCGCGGATTGACCATCCGCCCGCTGGTGCGGCAGATGGAACAAGCAGTGATCCATTTGCTGGCGGAATACGGCATTGAGGCGCACGGCCGCACCGATGCGCCCGGGGTTTATGTCGGCGCCGCCAAAATCGCAGCGCTGGGCCTGCGCGTCAGGAACGGCTGCTGTTATCACGGACTGGCGTTAAACGTCGACGTCGATCTCGCACCGTTCACCGCTATCAATCCCTGCGGTTATGCAGGACTCGAAGTCACGCGCACGCGGGACCTCGGTATCACCGACAGCAAGACACAGATCGGGGATCGGCTGATTCGCTGCCTTCAGGAAACCTTGCAATGAGCACCCTCGACGAAAAACAGAAGGGCCGCGCCAAGACCGCGCGCATTCCGATCAAGATCGTGCCGGTCACGCCGCTGAAAAAGCCGGACTGGATCCGTGTGCGCATCGGCAACAGCGCGCGCTTCCAGGAAATCAAACAAATCCTGCGCGAACAAAAACTGCACACGGTGTGCGAGGAAGCCTCCTGCCCGAACATCGGCGAATGTTTCGGCAAAGGCACCGCGACCTTCATGATCCTCGGCGACCTGTGCACGCGGCGCTGCCCGTTCTGCGATGTCGCCCACGGCCGTCCCAAGCCGCCGGACGCTGATGAACCACGCCACCTCGCTGAAACCATCGCCGCACTGAAACTCAAATACGTGGTCATCACCAGCGTCGACCGCGACGATCTGCGTGACGGCGGCGCCCGGCATTTCAAGGACTGCATCGGCGCCGTGCGCGAGCTGTC
>JAKFUJ010000346.1 GCA_021732805.1 Betaproteobacteria bacterium
GGAATGCGGTCCGGGTAAAGTGCTGGCCGGTCTGACCAAGCGCATTGAAGGCAGCCTGCAGGGATATGCGGTTACCGATCCGGCATCACTGCAGCAAACCCTGGAGTCACTGCGATGAATGCATTAACAGGCCAGCTTGCGCTGGTCACCGGCGCATCACGCGGTATCGGTCACGGCATCGCGCTGGCGCTCGGCAAAGCCGGCGCCACGGTTGCCGGCACGGCGACTACCGCTGCCGGCGCCGAAGCCATCAGCAGGGAACTGGCTGCCGCGGGTATTACCGGCGCCGGTTATGCAATGGACGTCAACGATGCCGCGCAGGTGGATGCCGCGCTGGCCGCGATCCAGCAGCAGTGGGGTGCGGTCGGCATCCTCGTCAACAATGCCGGCATCACCCGCGACAATCTGCTGATGCGGATGAAGGAAGAGGAATGGGACATGATCATGTCGACCAATCTGAAATCGGTTTACCGGTTGTCCAAGGCGGTCATGCGCAGCATGATGAAGGCGCGCAGCGGACGCATCATCAACGTGACTTCGGTGATCGGCGCGATGGGCAATGCCGGCCAGAGCAACTATGCGGCCGCCAAGGCCGGCGTTGAAGGATTCTCCCGTGCATTGGCGCGGGAGATCGGCAGCCGCAATATCACCGTGAATTGCGTGGCTCCCGGATTCATTGATACCGACATGACCCGCGCGCTTGGCGATGCCCAACGCGAAGGGCTGATTGGCCAAATCCCGCTGGCGCGGCTGGGTACGGTGGCGGATGTCGCCGGCGCCGTGGTGTTTCTGGCTTCCGATGCGGCGTCTTATGTCACCGGTTGCACACTGCATGTGAACGGCGGCATGCATATGGGCTAGAATGCGCGGCGCGTGCCCATTGTTGAGCGCCGCAGTCTTGCTCTAAGTAATTGTTTTTAAATGATTTTTTAAATCTCGTTTGTGGTAAAATTCACGCTTTTCCGGGATCGTCCGGCTTCATCGGCGGGTCCAAACATCATCAAGCAATGCGAAAGGGGACTTTAGATGGAAAATATCGAGCAACGCGTAAAAAAGATTGTTGCCGAACAACTGGGCGTCAACGAGGCCGACGTCAAGAACGAGTCATCCTTTGTCAACGACCTCGGTGCCGATTCGCTGGACACAGTGGAACTGGTGATGGCGCTGGAAGAGGAATTCGAAACCGAAATCCCCGACGAAGAAGCCGAAAAAATCACCACGGTTCAGCAGGCTTCCGACTACATCAAGTCGCACCTGAAAACCTGAATTCGGCGGAAGAATCACTTCCGCAATGATTTAATCCACAAGCCCGGGAGCGCAGCCGGGCTCTCTTCGCATTCCATACATGCCGCGCCCAACCACCCGCAGAGTTGTCGTGACCGGACTGGGGATCATTTCCCCGGTCGGCATCGGATTGACAGAATCCTGGTCGAACATCACCGCCGGCAAATCCGGCATTACCAAAGTGACGCGTTTTGATGCTTCCGGGTATACCTCGCAGATTGCCGGCGAGGTCAAGGGTTTCGACCCTGCCCAATATCTGCCGGTGAAAGAGGCACGGCGTTTCGACACGTTCATCCATTACGGCCTGGCTGCAGGTATCGATGCGATCAGGGACGCCGGCCTCGATCTGGAAAAACTTAATCGCGAAATGATCGGGGTGTGCATCGGATCGGGTATCGGCGGTCTGCCGCTGATCGAAGAAACGCATAACGCAGTGCTCGCCGGCGGACCGCGCAAGATTTCACCGTTTTTTGTGCCGGGTTCGATCATCAACATGATCTCCGGCCAGTTGTCGATCATGTACGGATTGCAGGGACCGAACATATCCGTGGTCACTGCCTGCACAACCGCCAATCACAGCATCGGCGAAGCCGGCCGGCTGATCGAATATGGCGACGCCGACATCATGATTGCCGGCGGTGCTGAATCGACTGTTTCGCCTCTCGGTATTGGCGGCTTCTGTGCCGCCCGCGCACTGTCAACGCGCAACGATGATCCCGCCGCGGCCAGCCGCCCCTGGGACAGGGACCGTGATGGTTTTGTGCTGGGTGAGGGGGCCGGTGTGCTGGTGCTGGAAGAATATGAACACGCCAAAAAGCGCGGCGCGCGGATTTACTGCGAACTCGCCGGCTACGGACTGAGCGCTGACGCCCACCACATTACTGCGCCCTGTGAAGACGGCGCGGGCGCGGTGCGCTGCATGAACGGCGCCTTGCGCAACGCCGGCCTCAATCATGAAGAGGTCGATTACATCAACGCCCACGGCACCTCGACGCCGCTGGGGGACATCGCCGAAACGATAGCGGTGAAAAACTGTTTCGGTCCGCATGCGAAAAAACTGGCGGTCAGCTCGACCAAGTCGATGACCGGACACCTGCTGGGCGCGGCAGGCGGCATCGAGGCGGTATTTTCAGTGCTGGCCATACGCGATCAGGTTGCGCCGCCGACCATCAATCTGGTAAACCAGGATACACAGTGCGATCTGGATTACGTGCCTAACACCGCACGAACGATGAAAATCGACATTGCGCTTTCCAACTCCTTCGGGTTTGGCGGCACCAACGGCAGTCTGGTGTTTCGCAGGATC
>JAKFUJ010000207.1 GCA_021732805.1 Betaproteobacteria bacterium
GCATCGACAGCCGCATCGCGCGTACCATCAGCGGCAGCCCCATCACCGCGCAGGCCACGACAGCGCCGGTCCAGCGAAAGGCGATGACAATGCCGAACCATTGCTCCAGCAGTTCGCCGATGGCGCCGCGCCGACCCAGCAACAACAGCAGGAAATAGCCGATCACCACCGGCGGCAGTACCAGCGGCAGATGAACGACGGCATCGAGCAGGTTTTTACCGGGAAAATTGCGTCGCGCCAGCACATGCGCGATCAGCAGCGCAAACGGCAGGCTCAAGGCGACGCTCCACAGCGCCACCTTGAGACTCAGCGACAGGATGCCCCACTCTTCGGCGCTCAACAGTCCTCGCGATCAACGTCAAATACGGATTTTCAGTATGGCAGAAATCCGTGTTTCCTGAAGATGCCGGCAGCGACCTCCGACTTCAGGTAAGTGAAAATGCCGCAGCATCAGAATTTTTGTTGACAGTAAGCAAAGCAGCCGGATAAACAATCGCCGGATGGCTGCCCGCCGGGAACGCCGCAACGATGCGAACTTTGGATTCGGCGGCAGCGTCGGTCCGGTACACGATGCCCAGCGGGGTTTCGCCGCGCGCGACGAAATTCAGCGCCGCACGCACGTTTTCCCCGCGCGCCAGTTTGTCCGCCACCTGCTGCCACAGGCCCAGCGCCTCCAACCCGGCCCTGCCATACTTGCCTGCGGGCACATGGTCGGGGTCGGCAACCGACAAACGTTCATTGCCGAGCAGCGCGCCGAGTTGCGCATCGCGTTTGAGCTCGAACGAAACCTTCGACGAAGCCGGCGCGATCAACACCAGTTCATTGCGCAGCAGATTGATCCGTGAACCGTCGCCGACCAGCTTGCGTTGCGCCAGATAATTCATCCAGTCGAGATCAGCGGAAATAAAAATATCTGCCGGCGCTCCTTTTTCGATCTGCCGCGCCAGTGCGGAACTGCTGGCATAGGAGGCAACTACCTTGCTGCCCCTCTGCGCAATCCAGGACTGGTTAATTTCATCGAGCGCGTTTTTAAGGCTGGCTGCAGCAAATACCGTGGTGTCCGCCCGCGCTGCCGGAGGACCCAATGTCAGCAACACACAAATAAAAATATTTAATAAAATCAATAACTTATGTTTCATAATCGCATGAGTCTCTGTTAACAGTGCCTGCGCTATATTTTCAAGAATATAGCGAATAGCCTGCACACCACAATAAGCAATAAAGGTGCAGTTATCAGGATTTGGCCTGCGGATGACGCAAGTGAGTTGCGTAGCGCTTGATGTCGGCGGCAATCGCTGCCGATGCCTTGCTTTCCATTTCACGGAACTGCGCCACAAGTTCCCGCCCGAACCCGGTGACCTGGGCGCCGCCGCCACGCTTGCCCCCCACCGCAGTCAGGACGACGGGCTTCCTGAAACTGGCGTTCAATGCATCAACCAGTTGCCAGGCCCGACGGTACGACATGCCGATCTCGCGAGCGGCGGCTGAAATCGATCCGGTGGAATCAATCAATTCCACCAGCTGCGCCTTGCCCGGCCCCATCGCCGGATGGTCCCTGGCAAGAACACGCAGCATCAGTCCGGGATAACGCGCCATCACCGCTGCTCCATTGGATGCTCACGAACGATATTCAGTGGCAGGCAGACATTGCGGGTACCTTGCTGACCGGCCATTACCTCGATCACCGCCACATCCACACCGTACAGCCTGCGCAGATTTTCCGCAGTCATGACATCCGCCGCAATACCGCTGGCCATCAACCGCCCTTCGTGCAACATCGCCACCCGGTCCGCACACAGAAAGGCGTGATCCGGATCGTGCGTCGACAGCAGCACGCCGATGCCCTCTGCTGCCAATGCGCGGATGCGCTCCAGTACCCGCACCTGGTTGCCAAAATCGAGATTCGCCGTCGGCTCGTCCATGATCACCACCCGGGCCTGCTGCGCCAGCGCACGTGCGATCAGCGCCAGTTGCCGCTCGCCGCCGGAAATCTGCGTATAAACCGCATCGGACAAATGGGTGATGCCCATGCGTTCGATCGCCGCCGCCGCCGCGCTGTAATCGTGCGCAGACGGCGCAGCAAACAAGCCCAGATGCGCGGTGCGCCCCATCAGCACCGTTTCCCGCACCGTATAAGGAAAGAAAGCGCCGTGTGCCTGCGGCACATAGCTGATCTGCCGTGCAATCGCATCACGCGCCATCGAACGCGTATCGCTGCCATCAATCAGCACTGCCCCAGCCTGCGGTTGCAACAAACCGAGCAATGTCTTGAACAACGTGGTTTTGCCGCTGCCATTCGGTCCGAGCAGGCACAGCACCTCTCCGGGCGCCAGTTCCAGCGTAACGTCGCTGCCAACGCGCCGGCCGCGATAGCCGAATGCCAGATCTTTCGCCGCAAGTTTCATCGCCCGCTTCTCATTGCCATCTTCGCCGGGCCGTCGCCAGTTGCCACAGGAACAAGGGCGTGCCGATGAAGGCGGTCAGCACCCCCAGCGGCACTTCAATATTGGCCATGGTGCGCGCTAATGTGTCCACCGCCAGCAGAAATCCCGCGCCCAGCAGCACTGATACCGGCAACAACCGCGAA
>JAKFUJ010000047.1 GCA_021732805.1 Betaproteobacteria bacterium
GACACCATCGCCGCCGCAGCAACACCGTTGCGTGCCGGCATGCCGCCGAAATCGAAAGCCTTTTCGATGTGTTCCTCGTCGCGCATCCAGCACGAAATGCCCGAACACTGCTGTGCAGAGTACGACAGCGCATGGCGCATGCCGTCGTATTTGAGGCCGGCCAGCAGCGAAGCCGCGGCCATCGCACCGAAGCCCGGGCCGAAACTGTGCGTGGAATGCCCGGCCGAGCGGAAATCGTACGGATGCAGCGACAGGTTGATGCGCGAGCCGATGTCATAACCCAGCGCCACGGCGCGCAGCAGTTGCGTGCCATTGGCTTTTTCGCGTTCGCCCATCGCCAGTGCGGCAGGTACTACCGCACAGCCTGGATGCGACAGCGACGGCGCGTGCGAATCATCGGTCTCGTCGGCGTGGGCGAGCATGCCGTTGGCCAACGCAGCCTGTTCGGCATTGACCAGGATTTTCGAACCGATGACGATGGCTTCGGGTTTGCCGCCCAGCGTCTTCACATAATTGATGGCCTTGCGGCCCGGCAGCAGGCGAGAACCGGAGACCATCGCGGCGATGGTGTCGAGCACATGGTGCTTGGTTTTTTCGGCCACTGCCTTGGGCAGCGGTTTTTTTGCGGCGCCGGCCATGTAAGTGGCCAGTGTTTTCATCAATGGCGAAATCGCCGATCCGGAATTTTTGCTGGTTTTTTTGCTCATGGCATCAGGCCTCCGCCGTTGATATGTAGGGATTGTCCGGTGATGTAACGCGCGTCGGGACCGCACAGCATGCGCACCATCGCCGCAATTTCCTCGGGCGCACCGCGCCGCCCGGCCGGCGGCAGCGACACGCGATGATCGGGCCGTGCCGGCGCGCCGGGCAGGCCGCGCACGGTTTCCACGGTGCCGGGCACCACGCAATTCACGGTAATATTGTTCGGGGCCAGATCGAGTGCGACGGCCTTGGTCATCGCCGCGAGGCCGCCCTTGGCCGCGACCACATGCGAGCGGTGTATGGCGCCACGGTGGCCGGTGAGGCCGCCGATATTCACCACCGAGCCGCCGCCGGCCTTGATCAGATGTGGCAATGCGGCCTGCGTGGTCAGGAACGAACCATCGAGCACGATGGACAGCACGCGCCGCCATTCGTCGTAAGTGATTTTTTCGAACGGCGTCTCGGCGCGGATCGCGGCGTTGTTGACGAGAATGTCGATGCGCCCGAACTGCTTGACCGTTTCGGCGACCAGTTGCGCCACGGCTTTCGGATCGGTGACATCAGCGATGTGCAGCGCGGCCTTGCCGCCGGCCTTGTTGATCATCGCCACGGTTTCTTCACCTTCCTTGCGTGACGTGTTGGCGTTGACCATCACCGTCGCACCGCCCGCCGCCAGTGACAGGCAAATACAGCGGCCGATGTTGCGCGCGCCGCCGGTGACCAAAGCAACCTTGCCGGCGAGTTCATCGCCGGGGCGCATCCCTGGAGCAGAGTTCATTAAATACCCTTTAAAATCAATTAGTTATTGGATAATCCCGAATCCCGCACCAGCTTGCCCCATTTCGCCAACTGGCCATTGAGATGGGTCGTGAATTCCTGCGGCGTGGTCCAGGTCAGTTCCGCGCCCTGCGCCGCCGCGCGATCCTTCATCTCCGGTGTGGAGATCGAGCGCTTCATCTCCTGACCGAGACGTTCGATCACCGCGGCGGGGGTGCCGCGCGGCACCATCACGCCATTCCATGCACTGACATCGAATCCGGGCAGACCGGATTCGGCGACCGTGGGCAGGTCGGGCAATGCGATTGATCGTTTCGCCGAGCCGACGGCAATGGCGCGCGCACGGTTGGCTTTGACGAACGGCAATGCTGCCGGCACTGAGGCAAAGGTGAATTGCGTTTCGCCGCTGACGACAGAGGTCAATTGCCCGCCGGTACCCTTGTACGGCACATGCACGATATGGATGTTGGCCATCGACTTCAGCAGTTCGCCGGACAGATGCGCGGTGGCGCCGGTGGTGCCTGCGGCGTAATTGACCTTGCCGGGGCGCGCTTTGGCGTAGGCGATCAGCTCGGGCACGCTTTTCACCGGCAGATTGTTGTTGACGAGCAGCACACCGGGAAACAGTGCAAACAGGCTGATGCGGTCGAAACTCTTCACCGTGTCGTACGGCAGTTTTTTATGCAGACCCGGCATCACCGAAAAACTGGTGTGCGTATACAGGACGGTATGACCGTCGGGTACGGCCTGCGAAACGATTTCCGCGGAAATGATGCCGCCGCCGCCTGGGCGATTGTCGATGATGACCTGCTGGCCGAAACTCTCGCCCAGGGACTGCGCGAGCATGCGCGACATGATGTCGGTGGTGCCGCCGGGTGCGGAGATGACCACCATACGGATGGGTCGATCCGGGTATGCGGCTACTGGCAGTGCGATGCCCGCCGCAAGGGCGCAGGCAATAACGCACGCAGTATGCAAAGGTTTGAACATCAGGGTTTTCTCCTCGGACGGGCCGGCGCGGTACAGGTCTGTCCCTCAAGGGGACTTCCTTCGCGGCGCCCCCCAAGAGGACTTCCTTCAGGGCGCGCTTTGCCGGAATGACGAATGT
>JAKFUJ010000261.1 GCA_021732805.1 Betaproteobacteria bacterium
GCCCGGTACCTTGGCGCCGTTGGCCATGGTCGCGCCCGGCACCACCGGTCCCATCAGCTTGGTGCAGGCCGGATAGGACAGTGCTTCAAAGCCGCAGCCCAAAGTGTCCATTAGGCACAGCCGGGCCGTGTTGTAGGCCTCGGCGCTGCTGATCTTCGCTTTGGTGGCGTAGTCGGCAATGTCAGTGATGACCTGGTCGGGTTTGGGGCGAACGTTGGAGATGTGGGATGACATGGAAATTCCTCAATCAAAAGCATTAGCCACAGGGCACAGAGAGCACAGAGGACTTCGAAAGCAGCGCCCCGGGTTTTCTCTGTGTTCTCTGTGAACTGTGGCAAAAAGGTTTTGCTTCATTTTTTTCCGCTCTTGCCACGCGCTGCCAGCGGCACGAACTTGCGGTTTTCCGGGCCGGTATAAACGGCTGTCGGACGAATGATCTTGTTGTCGATGCGCTGCTCGATGACATGCGCCGACCAGCCGCTGGTGCGCGAGATGATGAACAGCGGCGTGAACATCGGCGTCGGCACACCCATGCGGTGGTAGGACACCGCGGAGTACCAGTCGAGATTCGCGAACATTTTTTTCTCGCGCATCATCACGGTTTCGATGCGCTCGGCGACATCGAACATTTTCATGTCGCCGACTTCCTTCGACAGCTTGCGCGCGACTTCCTTGATCACCTTGTTGCGCGGGTCGGCGATGGTGTAGACCGGATGGCCGAAGCCGATCACCACTTCCTTGTTGGCGATGCGGGTGACGATGTCGCTTTCCGCGGCGTCGGCCGTCTCGTAACGGTTCATGACTTCGAAACCGACCTCGTTGGCGCCGCCGTGCTTCGGGCCGCGCAGAGCGCCGATGCCGCCGGTGATTGCCGAATGGATGTCGGAACCGGTGCCGGCAATGACGCGGGCGGCGAAGGTGGAGGCGTTGTATTCGTGCTCGGCATAGAGATTCAGTGAGGTGTGCATCGCGCGCACCCACGATTCGGAAGCCGGTTTGCCGTGCAGCAGATGCAGGAAATGACCGCCGATGGAATCGTCATCGGTTTCGACGTCGATGCGCTTTCCGTTCTTGCTGTAGTGGTGCCAGTAGAGCAGCATGGAGCCGAACGAAGCCATCAACCGGTCGGCAATGTCACGCGCGCCCGGCAGGTTGTGGTCCTCGCGCTCGGGCAGTGCCGCGCCCAGCGCCGAGCAGCCGGTGCGCATGACATCCATCGGGTGCGCGGCGGGCGGCAGTTGTTCGAGTACGTTGCGCACCACGGCAGGCAGGCCGCGCAATGTTTTCAGTTTTATCTTGTAGGCACGCAATTCGGCTGGATTGGGCAGATGGCCGTGTATCAGCAAAAAGGCGATTTCCTCGAATTCGCAGGTCTCCGCGATGTCGAGGATGTCGTAGCCGCGGTAATGCAGGTCATTGCCACTGCGGCCGACCGTGCACAGGGCGGTATTGCCGGCGGGCACGCCGGACAGCGCGACGGATTTTTTCGGTTTGAAGCCGGCGGGTGCGGGTTTATCGCTCATGGGTGATCCTTGGGTTCGGGATAAAAAAAGCGGACGCTGCGTAGCTGCAGTGTCCGCTCTGTTTCCGGCATGCGAGGCTCGGTCAGCCGAGCAGCCCGCGGATGGCGTCGCGTTCTTCCTGCAGTTCCTGCAGCGTGGCCTGCATCCGCGCCTGGCTGAATTTGCTTTGTTTGAGCCCCTGCACGATGGTGTATTTGCCGTCCTTGCAGGTGACCGGGAAGCCGTAAATGATGCCTTTCGGGATGCCGTAGCTGCCGTCGGAGGGAATGCCCATGCTGACCCAGTTGCCGGCGCGGGTGCCATGCACCCAGTCGCGGATGTGATCAATCGCGGCATTGGCTGCGCTTGCCGCAGAAGAAAGGCCGCGCGCATCGATGATTGCCGCGCCGCGTTTCTGGATGGTCGGAATGAAATCTTTTTCGAGCCATTCCTTGTCGCGGATCATCGGCCACACTTTTTTGCCGCCGGCGGTAGCCTGGAAAACATCCGGATACTGTGTAGCGGAATGGTTGCCCCAGACGATCATCTTTTTGATGTCGGTGACCTGTTTGCCGATTTTCTGTGCAACCTGGGTCAATGCGCGGTTGTGATCAAGGCGCATCATTGCCGAGAAGTTCTCCGGCTTCAACTTGGGCGCGTTGTTCATCGCAATCAGGCAGTTGGTGTTCGCCGGGTTGCCGACCACCAGCACCTTGATGTCGCGTTTGGCAACTTCAGACAGGGCTTGACCCTGTGGCGCGAAGATTTTGCCATTGGCTTCAAGCAGATCCTTGCGCTCCATGCCGGGGCCGCGCGGACGCGCGCCGACCAACAGTGCGACATCGGCGTCGGCAAAGGCAACCATCGGGTCGGATGCGGGCACCATGCCATGTAGCAGCGGAAAAGCGCAGTCATCGAGTTCCATCATGACACCCTTGAGCGCTTTCTGCGCGCGCTCGTCGGGTATTTCCAGCAATTGCAGGATCACCGGCTGGTCTTTGCCGAGCATTTCGCCGCTGGCGATGCGGAACAGCAGGCTGTAGCCGATCTGGCCGGCGGCGCCTGTGACAGCTA
>JAKFUJ010000008.1 GCA_021732805.1 Betaproteobacteria bacterium
GTCGGCATTATGACCGATACCGACAACACCGGCAGCGAAGCGCATGCGTATTACGGCGACATCATGTTTCGCAAGCTGACCCCTCCGACGGTCGCAGAAGGCTCCAAGACGGAACCACACTAAGCCGCAACACGTTCCTCACTCATCGCCGCGAGCAGGCGATCAATATCCTGCTCGTTGTTGAAAAAACTCATCGAAATGCGAATCGCGCCGTCCTTGACGTTGACGATGACGCGATGTTTTTCGCGCAGGCGGTTCATCACGGCGCCCGCATCCGAAACCGGCACGCTGATGATCTGCGCGCGCTCGGTCCAGGGTTCCGGCGTCTGCGTTTTGTAGCCAGCAGCCTTCAGTTGTCCCATGCAATGCGTCGTCAATTCACGCACTCGGCCTTCTATATTGTCCAGGCCAATTGAGGCGATGAATTCGGCGCAGCGGCGCAACACGCGCAAGCCCAGGAAATTCGGATTGCCGCCCTCGAAGCGGTGCGCCGTGCGCACATAATCAAACTGGCTGTTCAGATGCGCGCTGGCCTGCACTGATCCTTTTGCAATCGGCGCCTTCAGGAAAGGCGCGCGGATTTCATCGATCAGTTCTTCGCGGCAGTAAAGCAGGCCCGTTCCGGTCAGCCCGAACAGGTTCTTGTGGCCGCCGATGGCGATGAGGTCGGCACCCAGACTGTTGAGCGGCGCGGCGAGGATGCCGGCAGCCTGCACGCCGTCTACCACCAGTCGCGCGCCCAGTTTCCGGCACGCCGCGCCCAATTCCGGCAGGTTCACTCGATAGCCGTTGCCATAAGTGATGTATGCGGTGGAAACCACGCGGGTGCGCTGGTCCATCTGTTCCAGAAAAACTTCCAGCGGCAGGCGCCCTGCACGGTTTTTCGCATAGCGGATTTCGACGCCCCTGCTTTCCCAGTGCTTCCACACCCAGACGTTGGCGACATGCTCCATGTCGGTGAGCACGATGTTGTCACCCGGTTTCAGGTCAAAAGCATGGGCGGCGATGTTGAGGCCTTCGGTGGTGTTCTTGGTGAAAGCAATCTCGGCGGGTTTTGCACCGAGCAATTTCGCCATGATGTCACGCGTCTGCGCAACGTTGACCGCCGACCACGCATCGGCGCCGGCGGTCTCGCGGATGTCTTCGCAATAGTCCTGCATTGCCTGCTCCTGACAACGCGGCGGCACGGTCTTGCGTGCGGTATCGAGGTAAGTCCAGTTTGCCAGGGTCGGAAATTCCGCCCGAATTTGCGACCAGTTCACATCAGTCATGCTTGTTCCTTGTGCGGATTGATGCCGGCTTGTACCGGCCAGGTGCAATGTTAGCCCGCTCTCCGTACCCAATACACTCTTTTTACGTTCCGGCTTCCGTCGACTGCGACTTGCTGATAATCTGATTTTCGAATGTTGTGTACTTGGCGGCCTCCTGCCGTCCACTCCGGCACGGCGATTGCCATGCTGGCTCCTGAACATGCGTCCTTTGAATACCGTATAACAGTATTGCCGAAGGGAAACCCCGCCATGCGCTCCTTATTACCTCTTGCTGCCGGCCTGCTCTCCCTGTTTGCCGCACTGCCGTCAGCCGCGGCAGAAACCGCCTATCCCAATCGTCCCGTGCGAATGGTGGTGCCTTATCCCCCCGGCGGCGGCTCGGACATCACCGGCCGCGCCATCGGCAACAAACTCTCCGAGTACCTCGGCCAGACTTTCGTCATCGACAACCGGCCCGGCGCCACCGGCCTGATCGGCACCATGATCGCCGCCCGCGCGCCAGCCGACGGCTACACCATCGTCCTCGCCGACGCGCCGCACACCATCAATTCACTGGTCTATGCGAAGTCACCCTATGACGCGATTCGTGATTTCACGCCGCTTAATCTGGTGGCCACCTCGCCGCAGGCGCTGCTGGCCCATCCCAAATTCAGCGCCAATACGCTGAAGGAATTGCTGGCGATGCCACGCGCGCAAACCGAAAAACTGGCGATGGGCAGCAGCGGACTGGCCAGCGGGCCGCATCTGGTCTACGAATGGCTGCGCCTGCGAACCGGACTCACACTGAATCATGTGCCGTACAAAGGCGGAGGCCCCTCCCTCGCCGATGCCACCGCCGGACAGATTCCGCTGGTGATGAATGCTGTACCGGCCGCAATGCCCCACGTCAAAGCCAACCGCCTGAAAACACTGGCCATCACCAGCCCGCAACGCCATCCGCTGTTGCCAAATACGCAAACCTTCATCGAAGCCGGGGTCAAGGATTTTGTCACTTTCCAGTGGTACGGCATGCTCGGGCCTGCCGGAATGCCCAAAGACGTCGTCGCCACGCTCAACCAGTCCATCAACAAGGCGCTGGCCGCCCCCGACGTCAAGGAACGTTTTGCATCACTGACCTTTGACATCAGCATCGGCAGCCCCGAAGACTTCCGCAAACTACTGGTATCCGAGGACCAGCGCTGGAAAGATGTGTTAAAACAAGTGAAGATCCAACTCGACTGACAGGAAAACAGCCATGAACCGCCACATGATCGCCGCAACACTCTCCATCACTCTCGCGCTGCCCATTGCGGTC
>JAKFUJ010000448.1 GCA_021732805.1 Betaproteobacteria bacterium
TTCACGCAACGGCTGGCCGCGCTGAGCGAAAAAGCCGGTGTGCAGTTTGTATATGGCCATAGCGTTACTCATGTCGCAACGGCCGTCGGTGCAGTCAGTGGCGTCGGGGTCAAGGACGCACACGGTAAAACATCCACGATTGCCGGCGATGCCTATGTTGTTGCGCTCGGCAGTTACAGCACGCAGTTGCTGGCGCCGCTGGGCATCCGCCTGGCGATGTATCCGGCGAAGGGCTATTCGGTGACCCTGCCGGTTGCCGATCCGTCACGCGCCTATCACGTCAGTCTGACCGATGATGAATACAAACTGGTGTATTCGCGTCTTGGTGACCGGCTGCGCATTGCCGGCACCTGCGAACTGAATGGCTATGACACGGCGCTGAACGATGTGCGCTGTCTGGCTATCATCCGGCGCACTGAAGAATTGTTTCCCGGGGCGGGGGATGTGACCCAGGCGCAGTACTGGACGGGGCTGCGCCCGGCGACGCCATCCAATGTGCCGTACATCGGTAAAACCAAACTCGCCAACCTGTACCTGAATACCGGACACGGCACACTGGGCTGGACCCATGCCTGCGGCTCCGGGCAGGCGATTGCCGATATTGTTTCCGGCAAGACGCCGCAAGTGGATTTTGGGTTTGCCGGCATGTCGCATAGATTCCGGTCCTGACTTTTAAGTCGCTCCCGAAATTAGATTGAAGCAGCGGGGTCGTTTGGCTTGTAAGGATTGTATACCCTGTATACAATCTTCGTAAACCGGTCAGAGCAGGCACAATGGTTAAGTAAACTGGTTTTCGATATCAGGAGATCGCCATGGAAGCAGCAAAACGCAAACAGACCAATGCCGTGAACAATCCGGAACAGGTGCAGGTAGTTCCCAGCGGCGCCACGCTCGGCGCCGAAGTCCGCGGTGTCGACCTTGCACAACCGGTGCCGGAGGCGACGCGCACACTGCTGCGCAAAGCCTGGGCCGACCATCTCGTGCTGTACTGGCGAGAGCAGAAACTGCCGGACGAAGCGTTTCTGGCCGCGGCCGGCATCTTTGGCATCACCAAGGAACCGGCGGCGCGCAAATACCAGGTGGCAGGTGGCTACAAGATCGGCGGCAGGATGGTGCCGCTGCATTCGCACCTGTCGCTGATCAGCAATCTCGATGAAGACGGCAATCCCGTCAAAGACAACGGCGGACTGGGCAGCTATGAGGTGATCTGGCACAGTGACAATTCCTATGTCGCGGTGCCGCCGGCAGGCAGCATGCTGTATTCGATCGTGATCCCGACCAACGGTGGCGGTGATACCTGGTTCAACAACCAGTACAAAGCCTATGAAGACCTGCCTGCCGACCTGAAGGCGGCGATCAAAGGCCGCACGCAGATCCATGATGCCAGCCGCAACAGCGCCGGCGTGCTGCGTCCCACGGTCAAAATGCCGACGGCGCCCGAGGAGGTGCCGGGTCCGGCACATCCGCTGGTGCGTATCCATCCGGCAACCGGCAAACCCGCTTTGTACCTGGGACGGCGGCGCGACTGGCCGTCCAATTACATCATCGGCATGTCCAACGAAGACAGCGAAGCGCTGCTCGACAAGTTGTGGGCACATGCAACTCAGGAAAAATATGCCTGGAAACACGTCTGGCTGGTCGGCGACGTCATTCTCTGGGATAACCGCTGTGCCATGCATTACCGTTCGGAAGTCGACTCAACGCAACCCCGTGTCATGCACCGTACCGTGATCAACGGCGAAGCCGTGATCCCGGCATAAGTGATGGCCCCGCGCAGCAAAACCAGGAAGTCCTTGAGGACGGCGCCGGATGACAGCGCCCTGGAGCGCATCGCCGCGCGGCGGATGCCGACGGCGGGTGACGGGCGTTCGCTTGCCGAAGTGGCCTGCGATGAAATCCGCCATGCCATCCGCGAAGGGCGGGTGCCCACCGGTGCGCACCTCACCGAAAATGAACTGGCTGGCTGGCTGGGCATGAGCCGCACTCCTGTTCGCGAAGCAATGCGCAGGCTGGAAAGTGAAGGTCTGCTGCTGAACCAGCCGTTCCGTGGGGCTTTGGTGATGCGGCTCGACGTTGAGGACATGCAACAGATGTTCGCGGTGCGGGAACTGCTGGAGCCTGCTGCAGTGGTGGCTTGCGCATTGCGCGCTACCGAGTCCGAAATAGCCGCCCTGCGCGAAGTGCTCAGACGGGAAGCGGCGGTACTGGGCAACCCGGCGGCGCTGATTCCGCTGAACAGGCAGTTCCACGACCTCATTCTTGAGGCGGCGCGCAACCAGTTTCTGAAGAAGGCGATCGCGGCGGTGTACTCGCTGATTCCGCTGCTCGGGGATTCCAATCTGCTCGATGAGCCGCATGCCCGGGCTGCCCACCTGCAGCACCTTGCGATCCTGGAGGCGATCGAGGCGCGGGATGGAGCACGTGCCGAGTCGCTTGCCCGGTCGCATGTCAGCCACTCCCTCGAGTGCCGGCTGGCGCGAATAGAGGGAGATGCACTGGACCCGCAGTCATAAGCCGGCGTTTGTATCGGCAGA
>JAKFUJ010000231.1 GCA_021732805.1 Betaproteobacteria bacterium
GATGTGGGAATATTATTCTGCGCTCTACGAGGAAAACCGCCGCACCAACTTCTTTGTAACGACGGACATTGATGAGGCGATATTCCTGGCCGACCGGCTGCTGATCATGTCCAACATCCCCACCCAGGTGCGTGCTGTGCTTGAGGTCGATGTGCCGCGGCCACGCAAATTGCTGGATATCGTGGAAAACGAGCGCTCCAATGAAATCAAGATGGAGGCTTTGTCCATCCTGCACGAGGAGGCCATGAAGTCATTTTCCCGCGGCAGTAAAGCCGCAGCCGACTTTGTCGATGCCTACTCGCGGCGTGTCGAGAAAACCTGAGCAGGCTGAAATGCCGGGATTGACATGGATTGGCTTTTAACCAGGGAGGCAGTCATCGGACTGGCCATTCTCGGCGCAGTGCCGTCGGCAGCGGCATCCCTTTTGAAAACCAGACTGACCGAACGGCGTGCGCGCCAGCTTGATATTGCCGGTTATGGCCTGATGGGAGCGAGCATGCTGCTTTTTATCATAATCGGGTTTCGCTCATGAATTTTCGGTCTTTTCTTTCATTCAGAACCAAGGTGCGCCCATGACCGCAAAAATAATTGATGGCAACGCCGTCGCCCGGCATGTGCGTTCGGAATGGAAAAAGCGGGTCGAGACGCTCAAATCCAGGGGTGTAATACCCGGGCTGGCGGTGATCATCATCGGCGACAATCCGGCTTCTAGGGTCTATGTGCGCAACAAGGTCAAGGCTTGCGCCGAAGTCGGGCTGCAATCCGAGGTGCATGAGTTTCCGGCCAATGTCGCACCGGAAGCGGTGATTCGGCGCATCCGTGAGCTCAATCAGAATTCCGCGATTCACGGTGTTCTGGTGCAGTTGCCGCTGCCGCCCCATCTTGAGCCGCGCAGTCTGCTGGGGGAAATTGCGGTCGACAAGGATGTTGACGGTTTTCATCTCTATAACGTCGGCGGACTGGTGGTGGGCGAGAACAACATTTTTCCGCCATGCACGCCTTATGGCGTGCAATGCATACTCGAATACGAGAAAATTCCCGTCGAAGGACAGAACGTGGTGGTGGTCGGTGCGAGCAACATTGTCGGCAAGCCGATGGCCCTGATGCTGATGGCGAAAGAGGCGACGGTATCCATCTGCCATATCAAGACCCGTGACCTCGCTCAATACACCATACTCGCCGACATTCTGGTGGTTGCGGCGGGTTGTCCCAATCTGATCACGGCGCCCATGGTCAAGCGGGGTGCCGTGGTGATTGATGTCGGGATCAACCGTTTGCCCGATGGCCGATTGGCCGGTGACGTGGATTTTGAGCGGGTCAAGGAGAAAGCGGCTTATATCACCCCGGTTCCAGGCGGCGTGGGGCCGATGACAGTCACCATGCTGATATGTAATACTGTCGCGGCCGCAGAACGTAAAGCCGCAAAAAATGCCGGAAATAAAAACCCAGTCACCGTTTAATCCCCCATTCTGATTCATGCCCGCCCGAATTCTCGACGGCGTGGCGATAGCCCGTCACATTTATGCCAGTCTCGTCCCGCGTATTGCCGCACTAAAGCTGCGCGGTGTGCACCCGGGTCTTGCCGCCCTGCAAATCGGGGATAACGCCGCATCCCGCATCTATGTGCGCAATAAAGTCCGGGCTTGCACCGAGGTCGGCATTTATTCCGAGGCTCATCATCTCGATGCCGATTGCAGCGAGGCTGCGGTACTCAAAACCCTGGAGAAACTCAACCGCAATCCGCAATTGCATGGCGTTATCGTGCAGTTGCCGTTACCCCCTGGTCTTAATGCCCAGCGCCTGCTGCAGACCGTGGACATGGATAAAGATGTGGACGGATTCAACTGGGCCAATCTGGGCGCACTGGTGGATGCGCGCAAGGGACTGGTTCCATGCACGCCTTTGGGGGTGATGGCCATTCTCGATGATGCCGGCATCGCCATCGAAGGCAGGCATGCGGTGGTCATTGGACGCAGCCCCAGCGTCGGCAAATCGATAGCACTGCTGTTGATCAACCGCGGTGCGACGGTTACCGTGTGCCACTCGAAAACTCGGGATCTGGTCAACCATGCCGCGCGTGCCGATATTCTCATCGCGGCAGCCGGACGGGCGGGACTGGTGACGGTTGACATGGTCAAACCCGGAGCGGCGGTGATTGACGTCGGAATCAACAGACTGGCGGATGGCAAATTGGCCGGCGATGTTGCTTTTGCGGCAGCGAGTGAACAGGCGGGGTGGATTACGCCGGTGCCGGGTGGTGTGGGTCCGATGACCGTGGCCATGCTGATTGCCAACACGGTGACCGCAGCAGAGCGCATTGCTGATGCGCCGAAGTTGCCTGCTGCCGTCTAGACGATGTCCATGCCCCGGGGCAGATGTCGCCCGGGGTCGTAGAACGGCAGACGCGCCACCCGCGCAGGGACCATGCCCGCCAGGCTGACCAGTGAGCCCGGGTGCCGATCTGCCGCGGCAACAAAACCCAGGCCAAGAACGCGTTTGATTAATGGTGATCTGCATACGCTGGTGAGGTGT
>JAKFUJ010000432.1 GCA_021732805.1 Betaproteobacteria bacterium
ATACCCAATGAGTTATCGAAAGGTTCCAGCAGGCTCAACCCTTGCGGCTGGCGGCCGCCAGCCGCACGGCCTTGATGATTTCAGTATAAGCCGCGCAGCGGCACAGATTACCGGACAGATAATGGCGAATCTCGTCATCCGTCGGATTCGGATGCGCATCCAGCAATTGCCGCGTCATCAGGATGAAACCCGGCGTGCAGAAGCCGCACTGGAAAGCCCCGGTATCGATGAAGGCCTGCTGTACGACATCCAGTTGACCATCGGGGCCGATATCTTCGATCGTGCGCACGTCGGCGCCATCGACCAGCGTCGTCATGGTCAGGCAAGCCGACACCGCGGCGCCGTTGACGATGACAGTGCAGCAACCGCACAAGCCCTGCCCGCAGCTCTCGCGCGCACCAAACAGACCCTGCCCCTCCAGCAGCTCGACCAGGTTCTGGTGGTTGCCGGCATGCACAGTGACCGGGCGGCCATTCAATGTGAATTCAATCGTACGGTGTGTAGTCATTTTAAAACCCAAAGTCTTTAGTCACAGAGAATACAAAAAACTATTTAACAGGATGTACAGGATGATCACGATAAAAACAATGTATCGATTCTTCCACCTATCCTGTTGTTGATCCTGTGCATCCTGTACATCCTGTAAATTGATTTTGCAGTTGCCTGCGCTCTCTGTAACCTCTGCGGCTGATGTTTTTGAAGTTAATCCTGCAGCGGCCTGCCCGCATTTGCGCGCAGTCCGCGGTAAACCGCTTCCGCCGTCAGCGGCAGGCTGGTCAGGCGCACGCCGACCGCGTCATCAATTGCGCTGGCAATCGCCGGCGACACGCCGAAAGTGCCGCTCTCGCCGACGCCCTTGGCGCCGAACGGTCCGGATTTCTGCACCATGTCCACGGCCTCGTTTTCCATGATGGGCGGAATATCGCGGATGCCGGGAATCTTGTAATCAGCCAGCGACGCATTGGTGCACTGCCCGGCGTCGAAATCCATGCGCTCGGACAAGGTGAATCCCAATTGCATGATGGTCGCACCGGAAATCTGGGTTTCGACAATCGCCGGATTCACCGGACGACCGACATCGACCAGATTCACCAGCCGCGTGATTTTGAATTCACCGGTTTCGGTATCGACCTCGACCTCGGCGCCGGTGGCGCCGATCATCCAGAACGGCGTCGCATCGGTGGTCAGCCCGGTGCCCGGTTCCGGCGGCGTGTACGGCGGGATGAAACTGCCGATGCCGACGATGTTGCCGGCCTGCATGCCGTATTTTTTGCGGAAAATATCCGGGATCGGCGTGGTTTCCGCCGACAGGCCAACGTCACGCGCGAGGGCCAGCAACTTGTCACGCGCATCCTCGGCGGCGAGTTTCACCGCATGGCCCATGTGGTACGTCGAGCGCGAACCCAGCGTCGCCATGTCGTAGGGCGTGACGTCGGTATCGGGATGCACCAGCGTCACCGATGCCACCGGTATGCCCAGCGCCTCGGCAACAATCTGCGCCATCGCGGTATCCGAACCCTGCCCCATGTCCACCGTACTGCAATACACATTGCAACTGCCGTCGGCGCTGATGTTGACGATCGCCACCGAAGTCGTCGGTGAAATGCTCGCCTTGAAGCCGATGGCGATGCCGCGGCCGCGACGGATGGTGCCCCCGCCTTTATCAAACACCTCTTTGTCGAACGGCTTTTCCCAGTTCATGCGTTGCGCCAAGCGCTCCAGCACCGGTTCGATGCCGGCATCGCGCATCAGCGTACCGGTGGCCTGTGGCCGGCCTTCGCGCAGGATGTTTTTGCGGCGCATCGCCAGCGGATCGATGTTCAGCTCGCGCGCGATCATGTCGGTATGGCTCTCGTAAGCCCACACCAGCTGCGGAATGCCGAAGCCGCGCAAAGCGCCGGCAGCCGGCAGATTCGTATACAGCGCGTACGAATCAATGCTGACATGGTCGATGTCGTACGGGCCTGCGGCGGTGAAGCCGGATTTCTGCGTCACCCGCGGCCCGATGTCGGCATAGGCGCCGCCGTTCCACCACACCTCACATTCGCGGGCGGTGATTTTCCCGTCCCTGCTGACACCGCTCTTGATGCGCAGCGTCGTCGCGTGTTTGGTGATCTGGTAGAACTGCTCTTCCATGGTCAGCGAAATTTTCACCGGCCGTCCGGCGATCAGCGCTGCCGCCGACGCCAGCGCCTCGAGCTTGATATAGAGCTTGGCGCCGAAACCCCCGCCCAGGTACGGCACTTTCACCCGCACCTTGTTTTCGGGCCAGCCGAGCAGGCGTGCAATCTCGATGCGCACAAACGATGGACTCTGCGATGCGGTGTGGATCACCAGCTGGTTGGGCGTGGGATCGGCCACCGTGACAAAGGGTTCCAGCGGCAGATGCAGCACCTGCTGTGTGCGGAAGGTATGTTCGAACACATGGTCGGCTTCGGCGAACGCCTTCTGCGCATCGCCGCGGCGCAGATGAAAATCGAGCGCGATATTGGTATTGCGCCTGTCTTTAAGATGCTTCAGATCAGGAA
>JAKFUJ010000054.1 GCA_021732805.1 Betaproteobacteria bacterium
CACCCACGGTGACTTCCTTCGGGGCGCGCAACTCGCGCACGTTTACTATTTCTTGATGCTTGCATGGGTGGGAATTACCGGTGGTGCTGACAAGTCCTGCGCGCTCGCACAGTCCTCGCCGACTACCCCCGGCCGCGCTGCGCTACTCGGCGGCTCAGAAGGGGAGCAAGGTCAACGGCGGGTCGTAGTGTGGATTAGCCGCGTAGTGGCGTAATCCGCCGGTTCGTGGTTGATATGCGCGACATTGTCGCGCCAATTAGATCTGATTCCCATTCGGCGGAATGCGCTTCGCTTATTCCGCCCTACGCTACGTAAAGCATGCCAGTGCGCTGGCAATAATGTAAGCGCCGAGAACCAGAAGCGCGACAAAGAAAACCTTTCTAAACCGTCGCTCGGACAGATTACTTCGAACGCGTTGACCCAAGATCATCCCGAGTATTGCGGGAAGCACGGCACCGAAGGATAGAATGCCGTGCTCGATAGTCAGAATGTTGGCTTTTTGCAATGCGACCGCAAGCACCAAAGTAGACGCCGCAAACAACATTCCCATTGCCTGGATGAGCATGTCCCGTGGGAGCCCGATAGCCTGAAGAAACATCACGCCTGGCACGACGGAAGAGCCCGTCATCCCAGTCAGCACCCCATTCGCCGCTCCAAGCAACGTACCGACCCACGTCTCATGACGTGCGGGGATTGTCAGTTGGATTCCCTGCAAGGCCACCATCGAGTATGTTACGAGCAGAACACCAAGAAGCAAGGTAAGCAGCGAAAGGTCTATGCGCGTTAGCGCTTGGGCGCCAACCCAAACCGTCACGGTGGCCATAACGAGAAACGGCCAGAGCCGAAGCAAGATCGCCTTGCCATGATCACCGACCGATGCTTGCCAGAGATTTGTCACGAATGATGGCACCAGTAGCAGGGACATTGCACTCGGTAGATCGAACGCAACTGTCAGCACGCCAAGAACCACTGCCGGCAATCCAAGGCCGATGACCCCCTTCACCAAGCCCGCGAGTAAAAAAGTGCTTGCTACGACGACAATGACGTTTGTATCGAACATCCTGTTTTCCAGACCTGTTTGTTGGCGACGTAATGTGTGCTCCACGAGCAATCGCACTATGCCCCCAATAAGGGGAAAAGTGCTTCGGTGGCCACCAAAGCATCCAGATCGCGAATGGCGTAAGCTCATGTCTCGAAATAACATGTCAAACAACGCCAGATTTGCTGAGATAGCTGCGCTCGCCGGCGACCCCGCGCGTGTCAGCATGTTGCATGCGCTGATGGATGGGCGCGCATTGACTGCGTCTGAACTTGCGCGGGTCGCCAGCGTCACTCCACAGACCGCGAGCGAGCACCTCGCTAAAATGGCCGCCGCCGGCCTCGTGCAAGTCGAAAAGCAGGGCCGGCATCGTTACCACCGGCTTGCTTCGCCGGTAGTCGCTCAGATGATGGAAAGCATCATGCTGGTTGCGTCGAGATTGGATATGGTGCGACCTGCCCCGGTAACCGGTCCTCGCGATGCGGCATTGCGCGCGGCGCGGACCTGCTATGACCATCTGGCCGGCCATCTCGGTGTCGCGCTCGCGGACGCATTAGTCGCCGGTGGTCACGTGGAGTTGTCACACGATGCTGGTGTGATAACTGATGCTGGAGTCGCGCTTTTCGCGCGAATCGGCATCGATGTCACTTCATTTTCAACTGGCCGCGGCAAGGCTGCTCGCGTCCTTTGCCGACCCTGTCTTGATTGGAGCGAACGACGATCGCACTTGGCTGGTGCCGTCGCAACGGCATTGTGCACACGTAGCCTAGAGGAAGGCTGGATACGGCGGATTGAAGGCACGCGCGCCGTTACTGTTACGGCTAAGGGACAACGCGTCTTTTGCGAAGCTATCGGTGTGCGGTTTGGTGGCCAGCAAGCGTAGGGCGCAATAAGCGCAGCGCATTGCGTCGAATGTGTTTCAACCGCGTTCAGCCCTGAATCCCTTCACCGCAGCCCACCCCATCCCGACAAACAGCGCCAGCACAAACAACTGCGTCACGCCAAACGTCGCGCTTCCGGCGCCGGCGATAACCAGGCCGGAAATGATGCCGAGGATGCTCAGCAGGACATGGATCAGTGTGAACGCGGGCAGGTCGAAGCTCATGCGCTTTTCCTTAGAATTGGCTGTTTGGACGGTACCCGGTTCACTGGCTGGTTTACATCGGTTTACTTCGCCGCAATCGGTTTGATGCTGCCGCAGTCACTGCTCAGCCATTTGCCCTGCGCATCCATGGTCATCTGTTCCGATTTGCCTGTTACGTCGCGCGACATTTTCATTTTCATGGTGTAGGCCTCGGAACTGGTCATGGTGACTTCGCCTTCACCGGTCGAGGGCGGCTTGTTGCAGATGAATTTGAATTTGGTGGTGTTGCCGCTGCGTTGCAGGGTTTCCTGTTTGCAGTCGCCGCTGTTTTGCGCCGGGGCTTCGTTGCGCGCGGCCATTTCCTTGGTGATGCAGACTTTTGTCGATATGCCGCCGCCGGC
>JAKFUJ010000416.1 GCA_021732805.1 Betaproteobacteria bacterium
GTGCATCAAATGCAGCCGCTGGCCAGCAGCACGGTGTTTTCGTTGGGGGTGGCGATCAGCAGATGATCGAGTCCGATCTCGCCAAACTCATTGATGATCACCGCGGCGCCGGCCATCGCCGGATCCTGCAGCAGCCGGTTCAACAGCGTGGTTTTGCCGCTGCCCAGAAATCCGGTGATGATGGAGACGGGCAGCCGCATGGCTGGAGTAGGCGCTAACTTATATTATAAGTATTTGATTTTATTAGTATTTTATGCGGCTTTGGCTGCGCGTTCCAACTCGACTGAATATTGGCCGAGGCTGGCCAGCCCGTTCATTTTGGCGCGATGCGCCAGCGCGGCTTGGGCGGCAGCCACATTACCCGCCGCACCTTTCCAGGCTTTGAGTGCCGGCTGTTGCAACGCACGTCCGTAGGAAAACGACAGCGGCCAGGGCAGGTTGCCCTTGAACTGCACATTCATCGAATTCAGATGGGCGGTCGCCAGTTCATCGCTTTGGCCGCCAGACAGGAACACGATACCGGCCACCGCGGCAGGCACGGTGCGCTTCAAAATGCGTACTGTACGCGCGGCGACTTCGTCGACCGGCGCCTGCTTCGCGCATTTTTTGCCGGAGATCACCATCGACGGTTTGAGCACGCTGTGTTCGAGCACCACCCGGTTCAGGTACAGCGCTTCGTACACCGCATTCAGCGCCCACTCCGTAACCTGCTCGCAGCGGTCGATGTCGTGGTCGCCATCCATCAGCACTTCGGGTTCGACGATGGGCACCAGACCGGCTTCCTGGCAGATCGCGGCATAACGCGCCAGCGCATGCGCATTGGCGGCGATGCTGGTTGAACTCGGCAGGTCGCGGCTGATGTCGATCACGGCGCGCCATTTGGCGAACTTGGCGCCGAGCTTGACGTATTCGGCGCAACGCTTGGGCAGGTTGTCCAGACCTTCGGTGACGGTTTCACCGGGACAGAAAGCCAGGGGCTTGGCGCCGGCGTCGACCTTGATGCCGGGCAGCACGCCATTTTTTTCCAGCAGCTTGACGAAGGTAGTGCCGTCGGCCGATTTCTGGCGCAGCGTTTCGTCATAGAGGATCACGCCGCTGATGTGGTCGCCGATGCCTTTGGTCAAAAACAGCAGGTCGCGATAGGCGCGGCGGTTTTCTTCGGTGTTTTCGACGTTGATGCCTTCGAAACGTTTGCCGATGGTGCCGGTGCTTTCGTCGGCGGCGAGGATGCCTTTGCCCGGGGCAACCATCGCCCGGGCGATGGCGGCGAGATCATTTGCTGACATGTGAACTCCTGCTGAACTTGAAAAGATTATGAGATGGGGCAGTATTTTACACGCGGCATTTACATGCGGAAAAATCGATACGCGAAATTCAGTTTTTCCGATGTTCGCCGACCTTGACGATTTTCATGGTGTTGGTGCCGCCGGCGCGACCAAACGGTTCGCCGATGGTCAACGCGATCAGGTCGCCGAGCTGCACCGCACCGCGTTTCAGCAGTTCGTTCTCGGCCATCAGCAGCGCCTTCTCCGGATTGCGCGCGCCCCTGAAACGCACCGGATGCACGCCGCGGAACAGCGTTACGCGGCGACGGGTGTCGATCACCGAACTCATCGCGTAAATCGGCACCGTGGTCGACATCCGCGACATCATCAATGCCGTGCGCCCGCTCTGAGTCAGAGCGGCGATGGCCTTGATCGCCAGTCCCTTGGCAGTGTAGGTTGTCGCGCGGGCAATCGCCTGCTCAACATCGTCCGGTCCCAATCCTTTCAGGCGTTCCGGGTAGGTAATGTCCTCTTTTTCGGCTTCAACGCACACCCGCACCATGGCGGCGATGGTTTCGGCGGGATACTGGCCGGCGGCGGTTTCAGCCGACAGCATCACGGCGTCGGTGCCGTCAAGCACGGCATTCGCCACATCCGACACTTCGGCGCGGGTGGGGATCGGGCTGGAAATCATCGACTCCATCATCTGCGTCGCGGTGATGGCCAGCTTCTGTTTTTCGCGCGCCATGCGGATCATTCTTTTCTGCAACGCCGGCACCACGGCATCGCCGACTTCGACTGCAAGATCGCCGCGCGCCACCATGATGGCGTCCGACGCGTCGAGGATTTCTTCCAGCGCCGGAATCGCCTCGGCGCGTTCAATCTTCGATACGATCAGGCCATGGCCGCCGGCCTTGGTCAGCAGGTCGCGCGCCCATTTGACATCGGCGCCGGAACGCGGAAACGAAACACCCAGAAAATCCGCGCGCAGTTCCGCCGCGAGTTTGATGTCCTGCTTGTCCTTTTCGGTCAGTGCCGTCGCGGTCAGTCCGCCGCCCTTGCGGTTGATACCCTTGTTGTTCGACAACAATCCGCCAAGCTCCACCACGGTGGTGATGCGCGGGCCGCGCACATTGACGACACTGAGTACAAGGCGGCCATCGTCGAGCAATAGTGTGTCGCCGGCACGTACATCCTTGGGCAGATTTTTGTAATCAAGACCGACGACATCCTGGTTGCCCAGCTTGCATTC
>JAKFUJ010000360.1 GCA_021732805.1 Betaproteobacteria bacterium
ATGCCGTTGAACGGCGTCTGACCGGCAACCATTTCGTAAATGATCACGCCCAGTGAAAAAATGTCTGCGCGTCCGTCCGAACGTTTGCCCAGCACCTGTTCCGGCGACAGGTAACGCGGAGAACCCAGCACGACACCGGTCTGCGTGCGTACATCGGCGGTGCGCATGCGCGCGATGCCGAAGTCCATGATTTTCACGCGACCATCGTTGAGGATCATGATGTTCGCGGGCTTGATGTCGCGATGCACGACCTCGTGCTGGTGCGCATAGGCGAGTCCGTCGGCGACCAGCGCGGCGATATCCAGCGCCCGGTCCACGGTCAGTTCGCGCGCGGCAATCAGGTCCTTCAGTTCACGGCCTTCGAGGAACTCCATCGCCATGTAGGCGAGATCGCCGCTGCGGCCGATGTCGTGAATGGTGACAATGTTCGGATGGTTGAGTCCGCCGGCGGCGCGCGCTTCGATGGTGAAGCGTTTTTCGTAGTGATCCATCTCGCCCGGATCAAGCGCCATGTTGATGGTCTTGATTGCCACCGTGCGTTCGAGCATCGGATCCACCGCGCGGTAAACCACGCCCATCGCGCCGCGGCCGATTTCTGAGGCGACATCGTAACGGCCGATTTTGGCGGGTTGGTCCATTCGCATTCGTTGAATCAGCTATGGGCGCTCAGCGGCCCCGGGCGACGCTGCGGTACGCCGGACCCCAGCTCGGGTGGCCGGCTTCGGCGGCAGTCAGGCTGAATTTGGGATCGGCGCTGAAGGCATTCTGGAATTCCTGACGGCACTGCGCGGGGCGACCAGTGACGCAGTAAATGAAAGCGAGGTGTTTATAGGCGCGGGCCTGATCGAGCCGGGATACCAGGCCCTCGGCGAGACTGCCCTGCAGCAGGCGCTGCGCCTCGGCGTAGTTGCCTTCCTCATACTGGGCGATGCCGGACTTCAGCCGCGCTTCAGCGGTCGGCAGCGCGGATTCCTGGGATTTGGCGCGCGCCTTGTCGAAATCAAGTGAATCGGTGACATCTTGCACGCCTTTTTTGATGGTCTCGCAGCCGGTCAGCAGCGGCAGCAGCAACAGCAGGATCACGAACAGACGCATTACATCCCCCTTAACGGAACCGATGCCGGATTCTAATCTCTTCACCCGATTTGACCTCAACCACTTGCAGGTAAGAGGCAAATCCCGGGTTGCGGATCTCGATTTTGTAGACACCGGGTTTGAGGGCGATGTCGCGCAGCGGCGGCGAAACGCCGTACTGGTTGCCGTTGATGTGGATTTCACCCCAGGGCAGCACATTCATGCGCAGGGTGCCGGTTGCTGCAGCTTCCTCGACCGGGCGCGGCAGTTTTTTTGCGGGGCGGGGTTTGGGCGCCGGCGCTGCTTCCACGACTGGCGCCGGGAGTTGTTGTGCTTTGGCCGCAGGCGGTCTTGCCGGCAGCGGTCGCGGCATGACAACCTGTGATGCCGCGATTTCTGCCTGGCGTTTCGCCTCCGCCTCTGCGTTTTTTACCGCAACACGCAGAGCGATGGAGATGCCCAGAATCAGCGTGACCACCAGTCCGGTGGCCAGCAGCGGACGGCGCATGATTTGTGCGCGCACGGTGCCGGCGGCATAGCCGATTTTTTCGATGGCTGCCGAAGCATGCACTGCGGCAGCGCCGGGTTTGCGGCGTGACGGACGCGAGGGCGCGGCTGCATGGCCCAGCGCATAGACTTCGTGTTCGCGCACATGTTTGTCGGTACGCGCGCCCTCGAAGCTGAACAGATGCGCGTAGTCCGGCGACAGCGCCGACACCACTTCGTAATAGGAGCGCGAGGCCAGCACCTGGTTGATCGCGGCAAAGCTCATGATCCGCTGCGCGACGTTGATGCCGTCGCCGATGATATTGGGCATGCCGTTGATGTCCTTGACCAGGCGCACCGGACCCAGATTGATGCCGGTGCGCAGCCGCAGAGTGTCGTCGCTGCGTTCAGCCAGCGTATCGCGCAGCGCCAGCGCGAGGAACAGGCCGTCCTCCGGATCGCCGAGAAAACTGATCGCGGCGCCGTCGCCGGTGTCGAGGATGATGCGATCCTTGCTCGGCACATCCGCCAGCGCCTTGGCCAGCAGCAGGTTGAACTGCTCCTTCGAGCGCATCTGCTCGGCCACCGACTTCTTCGAATATTCGACGATGTCGATGAAAGCGACGCTGCAGATGAAGGTGCGGTTGCCGTTGCTCATCAGCGAGGCTCGAAGGTGGCGGTTGCCGGATTATTTGATGCGCATGCCGGGCTGGGCGCCGGAATCGGGCGACAGCAGATACAGGCCGGGGGCGTCACCGCTGGCGGCGAGCACCATGCCTTCGGACATGCCGAATTTCATCTTGCGCGGTGCAAGATTGGCGACCACCACCGTCAGCCGGCCCTTGAGTTGTTCCGGGTCGTAAGCGGCCTTGATGCCGGCGAAGACCTGTTTGGTACCGAGGGCACCCACGTCCAGCGTCAGCTTCAGCAGCTTGTCGGCGCCTGCTACA
>JAKFUJ010000239.1 GCA_021732805.1 Betaproteobacteria bacterium
GGCATCCTTCATGCCCGCCTGCTTCAGCCGCGCCATGTAGTATTCAGCGCGTTTCTGCTCCATGAACGGCGGCGCCGTAATTTCATTGATGCGCACCTGTTCCTCGAACATGCGCACACTTTCACCCCGCATCGCCTCCAGCGTACGCGCCACAGCGTCATTTTTAGCGATGGATTCAAGCGCCTGCGTCACCGCAGGCGGAACCGGCGGCACGGACTGCTGGGCAGCGGAGAGTGACGGCAACAGCAACCCGGCAGCCAGCACCGCAATATGTCGACGGATCAACATGGTCAATTCTCCGGAAAATGAGATCAGATACACGCAGTATAAACATCCGGCGTAAAACTGTTGGCTGGATTGACTAAACGACTGCCTGAGCCAGCTTCCGGTCCAGCTCAGCCCATCGCTCAAACTTCACTGCCAGCTGTTTTTCAATCACCGCGGCCCGCTCGCGATCTGCCCTCAGTTGCGCAGCGCCCTGCTTGTGGTACTCCGCACGGCTCATGCGCATCGCCAGGTCTGACTGCTCCTTTTCCAGAACCTCCAGCTCGCCCGGCAACTGTTCCAGCTCGCGTTGCTCCTTGAAGCTGAGCTTTTTTAGCGGTACCACCGCACGCAGCGTGCTCTTTGTCGACACATCGGCCCTGGCGGCAGGCACATCCGCTGCCGAGCGCTGCATCAGCCAGTCACTGTAGCCGCCGACGTATTCCTTCCACCGCCCCTCCCCCTCGGCCGCCAGCGTCTGCGTCACCACATTGTCGAGAAAAGCACGATCATGGCTGACCAGCAGCAGCGTGCCGTTGTAGCCCTGCAGCGTGTCTTCAAGCAGCTCCAGCGACTCGATATCCAGATCATTCGTCGGCTCGTCCAGCACCAGCACATTGGCGGGTCGCGCGAACAACCGCGCCAGTAATAACCGGTTGCGCTCGCCGCCGGACAGCATGCTGACCTGGGCCATCGCGCGCTGCGGCGGAAACAGGAAGTCCGACAGGTAACTCATCACATGCTTGCGGCCATCCGCGGTCTCCACCCATTCCGAGCCGGGACTGATGGTATCGGCCAGCGTGCGCTCCGGATCAAGCTGCTCGCGCAACTGGTCGAAATAGGCGACTTCCTGCTTGGTGCCCAGACGCACGTCGCCGGTATCGGGCGCAAGTTCACCGAGGATGATTTTGATCAACGTCGATTTGCCGGCGCCGTTGGCGCCGATCAGGCCGATGCGGTCGCCGCGCAGGATGCGCAGGTCAAGGTCGCGGATCAACGGCTTGCCGTCGTAACCCTTGCTGACGCCGGTCAGTTCGGCGACCAGCTTGCCGGAACGCTCGCCGGCATCCAGCGCGAGTTTGACGTTGCCGATGCGCTCGCGGCGCGCGGCGCGTTCGACGCGCAGTGATTCCAGCCGCCGCACCCGGCCTTCGTTGCGGGTGCGCCGCGCCTTGATGCCCTGGCGGATCCACACTTCTTCCTGCGCCCAGAATTTGTCGAAGCGGCGGTTGGCTTTTTCCTCCTCGACCAGTTGATCGGCCTTGCGCGCTTCGTAGGCCGCAAAATTGCCCGGGTACGAACGCAGCAATCCGCGGTCGAGTTCGACGATGCGCGTGGCTACACGATCGAGGAAGGCACGGTCATGGGTGATGATGATCGCGGACTTGATCTGCCCCTTGATCAGCAGATCCTCGAGCAGCGTGATGCCGGCAATATCGAGGTGGTTGGTCGGCTCGTCCAGCAACAGCAGGTCGGGTTGCATCGCCAGCGCCAGTGCCAGCGCCGCACGCTTGCGTTCGCCGCCGGAAGCCGTCTGCGGCGGACGCGATTCATCGAGACCGAAACGATGCAGGTATTCAAACAGCCGTGCGTCGGCGCGCCAGCGCCCGCGTTCATCGTGCATGTCCTCCAGCCCGCCGCGTGCGGTCAGGCTGGCATGCAGGTTGTCGGCATCGGGGAGCTGCGGTTCCTGCTCGACCATCACCACACGCAATCCATCCTGGCGGCGGATTTCGCCGTCATCCAGCGCACTGCGGCCGGCAATGATGTTGAGCAGTGAAGATTTTCCGGTGCCGTTGCGGCCAATGAAGCCGATGCGTTCGCCGTCCTGGATGGTCAGGTTGGCACGATCGAGCAGCGGATGCAGGCCGAAAGCGAGTTCGGCGGAATCAATCGTCAGTAAAGCCATCCCTTGAGTATAGCGGTTGAGTTTTACCGTCATGTCCGTTAGCAGGTTGTTGAAAAAGTGATGCGCGAGCGCGTGGGGAGCGAAGCGACCAAGCGCACACGCGTGCAAATCTTTGATTTTATGAGGGTTGAAAAATCGATCATGCCAAGTTGAAGCGATGTTCTGGAGTTTTTCAACACCCTGTTAGATGCAAATCACCGGCCGCGAAACATCTGGAGAGTGTTTTGACATGCTGAAACTCACGCTGCTCGGCACCGGCACGCCGTCACCGTCATTGAAGCGCGCCAGCTCGGGGTATCTGATCGAAGTCGGGGACGATGTGATCGTGA
>JAKFUJ010000472.1 GCA_021732805.1 Betaproteobacteria bacterium
CTGGAACACCGACTCCGCCTTGTTGAATTGCCGCTTGCGCTCAAAATCCAGCGCCAGCGCATACAGATTCTCCATCACCGGATCGTTCAGCGGGCATTGGCGGAATTTGTCCCAGGCCAGATCGAGCTGTCCCTGCGCCTGATAGGCAATGCCGAGCATGCGATTGGATTCGGCCGAATCGGCATCGGATTTTTCCTTGCCACGCTCGGTCACCAGGAAACGTTTGGTGGTCAGCGCACCATAACCTACGGCCAGCAGCGCCACCGAGCCCATCAGTTGTATCCACATCAGCTGCGACACCATCAAGCCGAAGTGGGCGCCGATCAGCGCAATACCGATGGCCAGACTGATTATCGCTGCCACACCCGCCTTAAGCCGCGGCAGCACGATGATCAGATACAGCGCCACCATTACAAATACGGCGAGCTGTACCCAGATGCCCCATGAAGGCGTGACAAAAAAATGCTCGCCGAGAATGCTCGACACCGTGTGCGCCAAGGTCAGCACCGGCGCCGTCGCCGGCGACACCGGGGTGACCTGCGCCGATCCCAGACCGGCCGCAGTAGCGCCGATCAGCACGATCTTGTCCTGATACTTGGCAACCGGAACCTTGCCGCTGATCACGTCAAAAAATGAATCGACCGGGAACGCCGGACGACCATCGCGATCGGCATAAAAGAAGGTATGCATGCGCAGCTCGCTATCCGTGCGCACACGCAGTTTGCCCAGTTGCAGCGCCTCGCCCCAGGCCGGTTTGATATCGGCAATACCGAGATTCAGGCTGCGCGCTGCAACAACCACCGACAGCGCAGGAAACACCTGGTCGTAATAACGCACCAGCAGCGGCTCGGCGCGAACGGCACCGTCGACATCGATATCGGCATTGAGGTGGCCGATGCCGGCGACCGCAGGCCCGAGTTCCGCCACCGGATACAGAGGGAAAACGCCGGGCGGCGGCAATGTGTCGACGCCCTTGGGGCCAGGCATGCCGTTCGCCAGCACATAGGTCGGCAATGGCTTGTCGGGATTGCCCTGTGGTTCGGCGAGCTGCTGAAACACCAGCGGCAGTACAACATTGCCGGCATTTTTCATGCTGCCGGCGAGTTTGCGATCGGTATTGAGCGCCTGTTCGGCTTCGGTCAGTACTGCGCCGATCCGCGCCAGGCCTTCACCGGCTCCGGCAGACCTGGGATTTGCACCGACCTGCGCAGACAACTCGTTTTGCAGATTCAGCAGTTTCTCGATATACGCCAGACCCGCGTCACGTTGCGGCTCGAAGAAAAACGTCGTGTTGGCGACGACCTTGGCCTTGGCGCCGGCCAGCAGGTCGATCATGCGTGCATGCACATCCCGCGACCACGGCCAGCGCCCGATATTGGCGATGCTGGCATCATCAATGGCGATCACGGCGATGCGGTCGGACGGCGTGCGGCTGGCCGCCTGGACACCAAGGTCGTAAGCCTTGCGCTCCAGACTCTGGATCAGGTCGCCACGCGCCGCAATCAGCATGATCACGGCAACAATGAGCCCCAGAAACCAGTCAGCCTTCCAGAAACCTAGCTTTTTCATCCCTTTTTGCGCCCGTTCCGCGTTGATTTTTTTGTTTCCGGTGAATGGCTTAACGACGGAGTTTCACAGATTTTACGATATCCATCTTGGAGGGTTATGTTTTTTTAAGGACTTAGTGTCAAACGTCACATCGAAAACCCGTTCTTCCGACAACCGGTCACCCCGCACCGACAAGCGCACCCGCCGCCTGCCATCGGCTCGGCTGGCCAATAAAAAATCAATAAAAACAATTATTTAGGTCTAAATAAAAAAGCCGCGCCTATGCGCGGCTTTGATCAAATCTGCGACAGCAACAATCAAGTTCCGAACAAGGCGCCTTTCGCCAACCCGTTGGCGCGGGCAAAATCGCCGCCCGACAACTTCTTGCCGTCTTCTCCCCGTGCTCGCAATACCTCAATCACACCGCCCTGTGCAGTCACCTTGAAGCCGGTTTCTGTGACGTCGGCAACCTCACCGATTTTGCCGGCGACATCGGCAAAACGGCGGAACAGGTGTTTGCGCGCATCGAAAATCTGCACTTTTTTGCCGTTCAGCGTGGTCCATGCGCCCGGCGCCGGATTGGCGCCACGGATCACGTTGTAAACAAAATCGACATGATTGGCCCAATGAATCTGCGCTTCGCCGGCGCGACACCAACCTTCGTAACTCGCCTGCGATTCATCCTGCACTGTTTCCTGGTGCTTGCCGGCAAACACCAGGTCAGCGGCTTCCAGCATGGCTTTGACACCCATCGGAAACAGCTTGTTGAAATAAAGCTCGCCGATGGTTTCATCGGGACCGATGTCGCAGGTTTTCTGCAGAATCACCGGACCTTCGTCGAGCCCTTCGTTCGGACGGAAGATGGTCAATCCGGTTTTGCTGTCGCCGCGAATGATCGGCCAGTTGATCTACGACGGGCCGCGGTACAACGGCAGCAGCGAAGGGTGGTACT